>JBFWJM010000199.1:0-6380 GCA_050253205.1 Desulfovibrionaceae bacterium | reverse complement strand
ACGCTTTGTCCGCCCGGGATTTCCCCTCGCGGTGGCGTTCGAGAAAGTCGCGTATGGCCGAGGTGTCCGCCTCGCGCATGAGCTTGCCCACGAACTGCATCTGCCTGCGCCGGGCCTCGTGGGAGGCCATGGCCCGCGCTTCCAGGAGCGCTTCCTTGATGTCCGGCGGGAGCGGGGCCTTGCGCAAGGACTCCCGGCCCAGGGCGGCAAGCTCCTCGCCCAGGGCTTGCAGGGCCGTGGCGTCGCGTTTTTTCTGCGAGCGGCTCGGGCCGTCGAAGTCGTCGTATTTCGGCATGGGCGGAAGGTACCCGCGTCGGGCCCTGGTGTAAAGGCGAAGCGTTCCCCCCCGCGCTCAGCCGTCGCCTTCGGGGAGTTCGAGGGTCGGCGGGTCGCGCAGGAACTCGATGTACTGCTCCAGCGCCAGCGGCCGGGAGTAGAGATAGCCCTGGATCATGCCGCAGCCGTGGCGCTTGAGGAAGGCGAGCTGCTCCACCGTCTCCACGCCCTCGGCCACCACGGTCATCTCCAGGTTGTGGGCCAGCTGGATGATGGCCCGGACGATGTTCTCGTCCTCGTGCGATTCGCCCAGGCCGATGACGAAGGAACGGTCGATCTTCAGCGTGCTGAGGGGAAAGCGCTTGATGTAGGAGAGGGAGGAGTACCCGGTGCCGAAGTCGTCCACGGCCACGGAGAGGCCCAGGTCCGTCAGGCGGGAGAGCTTGCGCACCAGGGAGTCTATGTCTCCTGCCAGGGCGGTCTCGGTGATTTCCAGGCTCACGGACCCGGCGCGCAGGCCATGGGCGGCCAGGGCCGTGATGATGTTTTCCACGAGATCGGGCTGCTGGAACTGCTTGGCAGAGAGGTTCACGGCCGTGTTCAGCGCAAGGCCCGGAAAGGCCCGCTCCACGGTGCGGGTATCCTTGCAGGCCGTGTCGAGCACCAGTTCCCCAAGGGCGGAGATGAGCCCGGTTTCCTCCGCAAGGGGGATGAACTCCGCAGGGGAGACGTGCTCGTCCTCCCTGAGCCAGCGGACCAGCGCCTCGCAGCCCACCACCCGGCCCGAGTGCAAGTCGAGCTTGGGCTGGTACACGAGGCGCAGGGAGCCCTCGCGCAGGGCCCGGCGCAGGTCGTTCTCCAGGGTGTGGCGGCGCTGCACGAGGCGGTTCAGCTCGGCCGTGTACATGTGGAAGCGGTTCTTGCCGCCGTCCTTGGCCCGGTACATGGCCAGGTCCGCGTACTTGATGAGCGTCTCGGGGTCCGCGCTGTCGTCGGGGTAGAGGGAGATGCCTATGCTCGGCGTGATGAACAGCTCCATGCCCTCCACGTCGAAGGGGTTCTTGAGCGATTCGAGGATGCGGTCCGCCAGGGCCAGGGTGTCGGCATGGCTGTCGATGTTGTCGTGCAGGAGCAGGAACTCGTCCCCGCCGATGCGCGAGACCGTGTCCTCGCTGCGCACGAGGCTGAGCAGCCGCCTGGCCACGGCCACCAGGAGCTGGTCGCCCACACGGTGGCCCTGGCTGTCGTTGATGTTCTTGAAGTTGTCGAGGTCCACGAAGAGCACGGCGAGCTTCTTGCCGGAGCGGTTGGCCCGGGAGGTGGAGAGGGTGATGCGGTCGAGGAGCAGGGCGCGGTTGGGCAGGCCGGTGAGCGCATCGTGGAATGCCTGGTGGCGGATGCGGCTCTCCTGGTGCTTCATCTCGGAAATGTCGTGGAACACGGAGACATAGTGCGAGGATTCGCCGTCGGTCTCGATGCTGCTGATGGACAACCATTCGGGAAAGACCTCGCCGCTCTTGCGGCGGTTCCATATCTCGCCCTCCCAGTTGCCCTTCTCGGCGATGGATTTCCACATCCTGGCGTAGAAGTCGGCGTCGTGCCTTTCGGACTTGAACAGGCGGGGGTTGCCCCCGAGGACCTCCTCGCGGGTGTAGCCCGTGATGTCCAGGGCGGCCTGGTTGGCTTCCATGATGGTGCCCCGGCTGTCCGTGATGACGATGCCCTCCATGGCCGACTCGAAGACGCGGTGGAACAGCTTGAGCTGGTATTCGGTATTCTTGCGCCGGGTGATGTCCTTGGCCACACCGAAGAAGCCGCGCGTTTCCTCGGATTCCTCCTCCCGCAGGGGTACGCCGTTCACCAGCAGCGCCACCTGGCGGCCGCTCTTGGCGTAGACCCAGAGTTCGATGTCGCGCAGGGGGGTGCCCTGCTCCAGGGCCTGGAGGAGCCTCGCCCGCGATGGGGTCTGGTCTTCCTCGTTCATGATCTCGGCGGGATTTTTGCCGAGCAGCTCGGCCACGGAGTAGCCCAGCACCTCCTGCACCGAGTCCGACATGTATTTGATGCTTGATTGCGCGTCGATCTCCCAGATGAGGTCGCCGGAGGTCAGCGCCACGTTCAGCAGCCGCTGCTCCGACTCCGCCAGGGCGGCCTCGGCTTCCTTGCGCAGGTGAATGTCGTGCATGGTGCCCGAAACCCGGGCGGGCTCGCCGTCCTTCTCCCGTTCGGTGACGCGCCCGCGCACCGCCACCCAGCGCGCTTCGCCTGTCTTGGTCAACATCTGGAATTCACTCTGGAAGAATTCGCTTCGCCCGTCGAGGACATCCTCGAACGCCTGGAGCACTCGCGGGCGCATGGCCGGATGGACGTTCTCGAAGAGCGTGTCGAAATCGTGGTCGATCTCGTTCAGCCGATAGCCGAGGATTTCGGCCCAGCGTTCATTGAGCACCACCTCCCCGGACTGCACGTCCCAGTCCCAGAGGCCGAGGTTGCCGCCTTCCACCACGAGGCTGAGCCGCCGTTCGCTGTCCAAGAGGGCCTGCTCGGCCCGGCGCTCGCGGGTCACGTCCCTGGCCACGGCCAGGGAGCGGATGACCACACCCTCGGCGTTTCGCTCCGAGATGGCCGAGAGCAGGATGTCGATGACGGAGCCATCCTTGCGGGCCATGCTGTAGGAGACGTCGCTGCACTCGCCGTCTCGGAAAAAGGCGGGCAGCGAGGTTGTGAGGGCGTATTCGCGCGAGCGGTCGGTGAGGAAATCCGTGAGCGGCCGATTCAGCACCTCGCTGCGTTCGTAGCCCATGGTCTGGAGCCAGTAGTCGCTGATGGCCACGAGCCTGCCCTCGTGGTCGATGGAGTGGAGCATGGCCGGGGTGCGGTTGTAGAGCTCCCGGTAGCGTTCCTCGTTGCGGCGCAGGGCGGTTTGCGTGGTGCGTTCGCTGGTGACGTCGCGGTAGAGGATGGCGGCCTCGCCCGATGGCAGGGGAAAGGCGTCCAGCTCCACCCAGACGTGGCTGTCGCGGTGCAGGAAGGAGAGGTCCGTGTGCAGGGTGACGCCATGGTTGGCCACGCGGTCGAGCAGGTCGAGCAGCACGGTCCGCGCCTCTGCGGGAAAGATGTCCGCCGCCATCCGGCCCACGTCTCGCGAGGTGCCGAGTACGGGCAGGCTGTCCGCAGCGGGGTTGTAGCGCATGGCGTGAAAGTCCCGGCCTTCGCCCAGTGGGCGGAACAGGGCCAGGGCGTCGGGCATGGCGTCGGAGAGGGCGCTGAGCCTGCGGCTGGTGGAGTCGAGCCGGGCCGTCGTTTCCCGAACCTGGGAGTCCAGGTGCCTCGCGGCGAGGTCGCGCCCTCGGGTGTAGCGGCGGACCTCCCAGGCCAGCAGGCCGAAGGAGCAGAGCAGCAGGGCCAGGGAGGCGGCCGCAGAGGTCAGGGCGTTGGTCGCCCAGCCCTGGGCGCGGTCGATCTCCTGCTGCGAGAGGGCGTCGTGGTTTTTGGAGAGCACCTCCAGGCGCATGGCGAATTCGCGCCGCTGCTCCAGGTAGGCGGCGGAATCCAGAATCCGGATGCCCTGGGCGGGAGTGTTCCCGCGCGACGCGGCCATGGCCGAGCGTCCCAGGTTCAGGATTTCACGGGCAGTCTTTTCCAAGGCCGCCAGGGTCTGGGCGTAGGCCGGGTCGTGCAGCGAGCCCCCCCTGGTCGCGAGCAGGGTCTCCAGGTCGCGGGCGTCGGTTTCAAACCGCTCGCGCCAGGTCTGCTCCCCGGTGAAACCGTAGGCTCGGGCGTTCATGATCAGCCGTTCGGCCAGGAGGTTCAGGCGGGCGGTCAGTTCCTCGAAGCTGGCATGGCGCTTCTGGTAGGTGACGAACGACTGCTCCAGCTCGATGACCTGCCAGGCCTGGTTCAGGAAAAGGCCAAGGGAAAAGAGCACCACCCCGGCGAACACGGCGATGAGAAATGCCTTGTTTTCCGTGAGGAGCCTGCGCGCCGACATTGGGTCTACCTGTGCTGCCGATTCATGGCCCCAGTGTGCCACAGCGGGGCGCAATAGGGAAGAACGGGGAATACTTCCACCCTCGGGGGGAATCTAGCTCCAGGCGGCCTCGAAGGCGCGCAGGCGCTCGGCATAGGGCGGAAAACCGAAGAACGCCGAGCCCGAAACGAGCACGTCCACCCCCGCTCGGGCCAGTTCGCCCGCGTTTTCGAGGGTCACGCCCCCGTCGATCTGGATCAGGGTTTCGGCCCCGGCCGCCTGGATCATGGCCTTCAGCTCGCGGACCTTGTCCAGGCAGAAGGGGAGGAACTTCTGCCCGCCGAACCCCGGGTTCACGGACATGATCAGCACCATGTCGAGCTGCGGCAGGAGATATTTGACAGTGTCCAGCGGGGTGGCGGGGTTGAGGGAGACGCCCGTCTTCATGCCGCGTTCGGCAATGGCCGAGACGACTCGTTCCAGGTGCACGGTGGACTCCGCGTGGACGCAGAGCAGGTCCGCGCCCGCGTCGGCGAATTCGTTCACGTAGCGCTCCGGCTTCTCAATCATCAGGTGCGTGTCGAAGAAGAGCGAGCACTCCTTGCGCATGGCCTTGATGACCGGGGGGCCGAAGGTGATGTTCGGCACGAACGCCCCGTCCATGACATCCAGGTGGACCCACTTGAGGCCAGCGGCCTCCAGGGCCTTGAGTTCGTCGGCCAGGCGGGAGAAGTCGCAGGAAAGCAGCGAGGGGGAGAGGATGGGCGTTTCGGTGCGCATGTCAGTCCTCGTCGATCTTGAAATCGACCTTGATCTTGAAGAGCTTGTCGGCCGGGAGGTTCAGGACCTTGATGCCCGTCTTTTCGGTGATGGCGGCCAGCGTGGCCTCCACGTCGTCCCAATCCGGGCCGATGTATGTGAACCAGATGTTGAACTCGTGCTCGCGCAGGTAGTTGTGGGTCACTCCGGGGTGCTTGTTCACCTCGGCCACAAAGGCGTCGAGCTGCTCCTGGGGCACCTTGGCGGCGCAGAGCGTGCTGCGCCAGCCCAGCTCCCGGGAGCCGAAGTTGCCGCCCAGGCGGCGGATGACGCCCTCGTCCCTGAGCCTGTTCACACGCTCCAGGACCTCGTCCTCGCCCAGGCCTACCTGCTCGCCAATGGCCGCGTACGGCCGGGAGACCAGCGGGAAGGAGGACTGGATGATGTTCAGAATATCCTTGTCGTAACTATCCATGATTAGTCTCTTGTAGAATGGTGCGGGCAAATCTGGAGTATAGTAACGCCATGAGCGGTCAGGTGCGAATTATGATTGTGCCAGTCAGAGTCGGTAGCATTTACAATCTCATTTGGTTGGTTGCATGAGAGAGAAGTAGCTACGAATTTGTGATCAGATTTGTCGAATGTACTCAGCGAAGGGTCCAATGGGAATTCAACATATGAATTATTTAGAGGGGTAATGTTTGAAATTATGCACTTTTGTGTATTTAATTTATTCTGATATAGGAACTGAAAAAAAAGATCACCAACGCCGGGTTGTCCAGAAAAGTTAAGATGCCTTTGTTATTCACGAAATATGTTTTCTCAGGAGTCGAGAACAGTAATTTTAGAGTTTTTGATTATATTTAGAGTTTGAACACATTTAAGCTGGCATTGAAGGCTTGCATGTGTATTTCTTCCATTTGCCGCTATTAAAACATTTGTATCAATGACAAAGTGCTTCATTTTTCTGTTTGTAGTTGGCGCTTTATGGCTGCTTCTTGCATTGCGACAATTTCTCCAAAAGAGTCACCAAAGAAACCATCTGGCCAGTTTGATATATTGCCAAATAAATCAATTTGGAGCTTAGAGAGGTGAGATGCCCCATGAGACGACTCGCAGAAGAACAAGCTTAATTCTGTATTGTCTAACGTTTTCTCGGCGACTCTCCGTTGAAAACGGCGCAGTAGATGCTCGCTGTGGCTTTCAAGTATAACTTGGACATTGCGAGTCTTCGAGGCATTGATGATGACATCTGCAAGGCCAGATTGTACAGCAGGATGAAGATGTATCTCTGGTTGTTCGATAAGGACAATAGATCCCTTTGGTACATAATAAAGCAACACAAGTATCGGCAATACTTGAGAGACGCCAAAGC
>JBFWJM010000198.1:0-6387 GCA_050253205.1 Desulfovibrionaceae bacterium | reverse complement strand
TTGCCAGTTCTCGGCGGGGCCACGAGGATGCCGCGCTGCCCCTTGCCGATGGGCGCGAGGATGTCGATGACGCGGGAGGTGTAGTTCTTGTCGCCGTTCTCCATGCGCAGCATTTCCTGCGGGTAGTGGGGCGTGTGGGTGTCGAACAGCACCACGTGCTTGGTCTTCTCCGGCGGCTGGAAGCCGATCTCGCTGACGCGAAGCAGGGCGAAGTAGCGCTCGCCCTCCTTGGGCGGGCGAATCTGCCCGGAGATGACGTCGCCCTTCTTCAGGCCGAAGCGGCGGATCTGCGAAGGGGAGATGTAGATGTCGTCGGGCCCGGGCATGTACGAATACATGGGCGAGCGCAGGAACCCGAAGCCGTCCGGCAGGATTTCCAGCACACCTTCGCCGAAAATCTGGCCGTTTTGCGAGGCGCACTGCTGGAGGATGCCGAAGATGAGCTCCTGCTTGCGCAGGCCGGAGGGGTTCTCCACCTGGAACTCCAGCGCCAGGTCGAGCAGCTCCTGCATGCTCTTGTGTTTGAGCTCGGTGAGGTTGATCTTGCTGCCATTGCCGCCGTTGCCGTTTTCCGGCTCGGGCAGCGGCTCCTCCATGTCGAAGGAGTCGTCAGGCATAGGGTCGGTCTGCTTCTGGCCACGGGGGGCCCGGGGCTTGCCGGCCGGAGCCTTGCGTTTTCTGGGTTTGTTTTCCTTTTTTTCAGCCATGCGTGTAGGGTTCTCGTTAGACGTTGGACTCCGCCGCACGGGAGTTCCGGGGGGAGAGGGGAATATGGGGTACGCCGTCACTGACGGCCCGGCGTGTTGGCACGTTGGGGGAAGGGTTCGGATTCAGGCGAAGGGCCGCACTCCCTCGGGTGTCGTTTTCGGTTGTGGCGGGTGTATGGTGTTCTCGGCGCGGGGTCGCTGGGACCGGGGGCCGGGGTTGTCGCGCGTGGCGCTTGCAAGTGTCTACATGAAAAGATCGGCGCTTGACAAGAGCGTTACCCGGCTTTTTCCTCTTTTTCCGCAGGCTCGATGACATCGGCGAACATGGCCATGATGTCCTCGCGCACGTCTTCCTGGTCGCGGTTGAGGGAGAACGCCAGCTCCATGGATACCAGGCTCATGGCCTGCTCCAGGAGGCGGCGCTCGCCAAAGGAGAGTTCCTTGTCCTTGCCGATGAGGAACAGCTCCTTGAGGACGTAGGCCACGTCGGCCAGGTCGCCGGACTTGAGCTTCTCGGAATATTCCCGGTAGCGCCGGTTCCAGTTCTGCCCGGTGTATCCGGTGAAGTCGCTGCGGTCTTTGAGCGACTCGAAGATGACCTGCCCGGCGCGCATGGTGCACACGGACCGCAGGCCCACGTTCTTCGCGTTCTTCACCGGGACCATCAGGGTCACGTTGTTGGAAAGGATGCGAACTATGTAGAATTCCGCTGTCGCCCCGCCGATTTCCTGGGTCTCGATGCGTTCCACGCGACCCACGCCCTGGGAGGGATAGACGACCAGCTCATTGAGTTTGAACACCGTTCAGAGATCTCCTTGCGCCTGAATCCAAAAACAATGACGCGCATTCGCCACTCTAACCCAAACCCCGGCGGGAGTCTATGCCCGGGGCTCGCTTTCTTCCGCCATCGGCGCGCTGTGCAGGAACTGCTGCGCCTGGCCCAGCCCCCGGCGGATGAGCACCTCCAGCCCCTTGATGGAGCGAAGCGCCGTCTCCCCGGCCAGGGCGAGCTCCGCCTCGGAGAACTCCTCCAGCACGAAGTCGCGCATGTTGCGCGGGGTCTCGGGCCTGCCGATGCCCATGCGCAGCCGCAAGAACGCCCCGGAGCCCAGGCTCTGCTCCACGGAGATGACGCCGTTGTGGCCGTTGGCCCCGCCGCCGCGCTTGAGCTTCACGCGGCCCAGCTCCAGGTCCAGCTCGTCGTGCACCACCACCACCTGCTCGGGCCGCAGGCCGTGGCGGCCGAGCGCGTGGGCCACGGCCCTGCCCGAGAGGTTCATGTAGGTGAGGGGCTTTTGCACCAGGCAGGGCACCCCCGCGAACTGCACCGAATGCAGGACGTACTCCGAGGTGTCGTGGAGCTTCTCGGGGCGCATGGACCTGCGCTCCGAAGCCAGCGCCAGGAGCGAGTCCGCCAGGAGGAAGCCCATGTTGTGCCGGGTGCGCAGGTACTGGTCCCCGGGGTTGCCGAGGCCGGTGATGAGCCAGCGGTATTCCATGCGTCGCCTCGCTTCACTTCCTGCACCATCCTAGCACGGCGGGCGCAAAGCGAAAATCCCCGGACGCCCGCACGGGCGTCCGGGGATTTGTTGTTCGGATGGGAGGGTTATTCCTCCTCGGCGGCCTCTTCCTCTTCCTCCCCGCCTTCCTCGGAGGTCTCGGCGGAGCCGTCGTCCATGGCCGTCACGGCCACGATGGCGAAGTTCTCCTCGAAGTGCGCCTCGACGCCTTCGGGCAGCTGGAGGTCTTCCGCCTGGATGTGGTCGTTGAAGCCGAGCTCGGTGACGTCGATCTCTATGTGCTCGGGGATGTCGAGGGGCTTGCAGGTCACCTCGATGGAGTCGCGGAAGATGGAGAGCATGCCGCCCTCGCTGGCCACGCCCTTGGCCGTGCCGGTGAAGGTGAAGGGCACGGAAACGCGGAGCGTCTTGTTGAGGTCTACGCCGAAGAAGTCGACGTGCTCGGCGCGGCCGGTGACGGGCTCGTTGCGCAGGCGCCAGATCATGCAGGGCAGGTCTTCGCCTTCGCCGATGGAGAGGTTGAACACCTGGGTGGTGCCGACCTTGGCGTAGAGCTTGGAAAGGGGCAGCTCCGCCACCTGGACCAGGATGTTGGTGCCGTGCTGGTCGTAGTAGACGGCCGGGACGACGCCCTGCACGCGCAGGCGGCGGTTGGGGCCCTTGCCGGTGGCGGTGCGTTTCTGGACGGTGAGGGTTTCGAGCTTTTTCTTGGCCATGATGGTTCTCCTTGTGCCGCCCTGGCCGCCACCCATTGACGGACGGGCGGGCGCTGATGGTTGGTCGGGAGCGCCGCGTCTAGACGAACAGCACGCTGACGGAGCTCTCGGTGTGGATGTTGATGATGGCCTTGGCCAGGAGGCCGGCCACGGAAAGCTGCTTGAGCTTGGTGCAGCAGATCTTCTCGGCGGTGAGCGGGACGGTGTCCGTGACGATGACCTCGGAGAAGTCCGAGCCCTCCAGGCGCTCGATGGCCGGGCCGGAGAGCACCGCGTGGGTGGCGGCGGCCTTCACGTCGCTGGCGCCGTGCTCCAGGAGCACGCGGCTCGCCGCGACCATGGTGCCCGCCGTGTCGATCATGTCGTCGATGATGATGGCCACCTTGTCCTTCACGTCGCCGATGACGTTCATGGCCTCGGCCTGGTTGGGCTTGTCGCGGCGCTTGTCGATGACGGCGAGGCCTGCGGTGAGGCGCTTGGCGTAGGCCCGGGCGCGCTCCACGCCGCCCGCGTCGGGCGAGACGATGACTACGTCGCCCTGCATCTTGCGGATGTCCTCCAGCAGCACGGGGGCGGCGTAGAGGTTGTCCACCGGACAGTTGAAGAAGCCCTGTATCTGCCCGGCGTGCAGGTCGATGGTCACGATGCGGTCCGTGCCCGCCGTGGTCAGGAAGTCGGCCACCATCTTGGCGGTGATGGGCGCGCGGGGCACGACCTTGCGGTCCTGCCGGGCGTAGCCGAAATAGGGCAGCACCGCCGTCACACGTCCTGCGCTGGCGCGCTTGAGTGCGTCGAGGATGATGCACAGCTCCATGAAATGGTAGTTCACCGGGGAGCAGGTGGGCTGGATGACGAACACGTCGTCCCCGCGCACGTTGTCGCCGATTTCGATGCGGATCTCGCCGTCGCTGAACGTCTCGCGCAGCATGGGGCACAGCCGGGTGCCCAGGTGCTCGCAGATGGCCTCGGCCAGTTTCGTGTTCGCGGAGCCGCTGATGATCTTCAGGTCGCCATGCATCTGAGCCATGTGTGTCCACCTTCTCGATGAAATATGGCTGGGGTGGTAGGACTCGAACCCACGAATGGCGGGACCAAAACCCGCTGCCTTGCCAACTTGGCTACACCCCAAGGTACACTGCCGTCAGTACCGACGGACAAATGCCGTCGCCCGCAGGGCCCGCGCGGCCCCTGCGGCGTCTCTGGCCGCAGCGTCGTCCCGGAACAGGGCGAAAACGCCCGCGCCCGAGCCGCTCATGGCTGCGGCGGCCGCCCCCGCCCGGATGAACAGTTCCTTGATCGCGGCGACTTCCGGAAACTCCCGGAAAACCACGGGCTCGAAGTCGTTCAGAAACATGGGCGGCGAAGCGGGAACAGGTCTATTATTACCTGCATCCAGCGATGTCAAGAATCGTTCTCCCGCCTGCGTCGCCCGGTCGAAGGCGCGGTAGGCCCAGGCCGTGTTCACGTGGGCGTCCGGGCAGGCCACCAGCAGCGTCAATCCGCTGAAATCCACCGCGAACGGAACGAGCTTTTCGCCGATCCCCGTTGCCCTGGCGGGGCCGTCCATGAGGAAGAACGGCACGTCCGCCCCCAGGCGCGCGCCCAGGGCCAGGAACCTTGGCCCGGGCAGGGCGGCCGAGCCTGCCCGCGCGTTGAGGTAGGCGAGCACGGCGGCCGCGTCGCTGGAACCGCCGCCGAGCCCCGCCCCCGAAGGGATGTTCTTGCGGATGGAAAGTTTCACGTCCGGGGCGAAGCCCGTGGCCGAGGCGAACGCCGAGTAGGCGCGGTGGGCGAGGTTGTCCTCGTCCCTCAAGCCCGGGATGGGGCAGGTGAGCTCCAGGCCAGAGCCTCGCGGCCCAGGGGCGAACTCAAGGACGTCGCAGGGCTCCTCCAGGCGGAAGAAGAGCGTGTCCAGCTCGTGGTAGCCGTCGTCCCTCCGGCCGGTGATCTTCAGGAAGAGGTTCAGCTTGGCCGGAGCCCGCAGGGTGGCGGCGAGGCCGGGGGCGGCGTGTTCATGCGGGTGGGCGGCGGGCATTGGTTTTGTCTTATGTGTGTTCCGTCTTATGAGGGTCCGGTCTTGTTGGGGCCATGGCTTTGGGGCCCGGGCTTTTGCTCCTGGGCCTTACCTATAGGAAACAGGCGCCGCCCGTCCAGTCGCCCGTCCAGCCGTCCCCCATGTCTGTTCCATGTCGGCCTATATCCGCCCGCGCAGTCGCCAGCACGTCCGCCCCACGTCCGCCCCGCGCTCGCCAAAGGGAGAGCCCGGCCAGGAAAAAGCCCCCGCGCTCCGGGAGGAACGCGGGGGCGAGGTATCCGTCGTCGCGCGGGGGCTACTTGTCCAGCGGCACGGTGATGAAGAAGTTGCGCTGGCTGCGGCGCACGAGCATCATGGCCAGCCCCTTGTCGTGGCCCTCCTTCATGGCCTCCTGGAACTCCCCGATGTCGTTCACGGGGTGCTGGTTCACCTCCAGGATCACGTCTCCGGCGGAGAAGCCCATCTGCTGCGCGCGGGAGCCGGGCTGCACGTCCGTCACCAGCAGGCCGCGCGCCTCGTCCAGGCCGAGCGCCTGCGCCTCCTGCTCGGTGAGCGGCTTGAGGTACACGCCCAGCGCGTCCTCTGCCTGGGGCTCCTGCCCGCCGCCCTGGTCCTGACGGGCCTGTTCCATGTTGGCGCTGCGCTCGTCGAGCTTCACGGTGTAGGTCTTTTCCTTGCCGCCGCGCAGCACGGTGATCCTGGCCTCCGCGCCAGGGGGCAGGGAGCCCACGGCCCGGGCCAGTTCGGTGGTGGTGTTCACCTCGGAGTCGCCCAGGCGGATGATCACGTCGCCGGGCTTCAGCCCCGCCTTGTCGGCCGGGTTGTCCTTGAACACGTCTGCCACGAGCACGCCCGTGGGCTTCTCCAGCCCGAGGGCCTTGGCCATGTCCTCGTCCATGTTCTGCATCTGGATGCCGAGCCAGCCCCGGTGCACGGGTTCGCCGCTCTTCAACTGCTCGATGACGGTCTGGGCCATGGTGGCGGGAATGGCGAAGCCGAGGCCCTGGCCTGCGGGGATGATGGCGGAGTTGATGCCGATGACCTTGCCTTCCATGTTCAGCAGGGGGCCGCCGGAGTTGCCGGGGTTGATGGAGGCGTCGGTCTGGATGAAGTCGTCGTACGGGCCCGCGCCGAGCACGCGCCCCCGGGCGGAGACGATGCCCGCCGTGACCGTGTGGCCCAGGCCGAAGGGGTTGCCGATGGCCAGGACCCACTCGCCCACCCTGGGGTCGGCGCTGCCGTCGAAGGCCAGGGTCGGCAGGTCCGCGTCGGTGTCGATCTTCAGCAGGGCGAGGTCCGTTTCCGGGTCCGTGCCCACGATCTCGGCGTCGAAGCTCTGGTCGTCGCGCATCTTCACGACGATGGAGTCCGCGCCCTGGACCTCGTGGTTGTTGGTGACCACGTAGCCG
>JBFWJM010000197.1:0-6397 GCA_050253205.1 Desulfovibrionaceae bacterium | reverse complement strand
AACTTGTGGTGTTGTTCAGGTTCTCGTCGTTGGTGGTGAGCCAGAGAACCTGCTTGAAGGCATTGGTGTCGGTCTTGTGCCCGGCGAAGATGGAGTTGCCCTCGTACTCCATGTTCGCCAGCTCGATCATCTGCTCCATGAGCGAGCGCATCTCGTAGCTGATCTGCTGGCGGTTGTCGGAGTCGTAGGTACCGGTGGTAGCCTGGGTGGCCAGTTCCTTGGCGCGGATGATCAGCGTGTCGAGCTGGAGCAGGGTTTCGTTCGCCGCGCCGAGCCAGCCCGTGGCCGTGTCGATGTTCTCCTGGTACTGGTCCATCTGGCGCAGGGAATCGCGCAGGCTCAAGACCTGCTGCATGCCCGTGGGGTCGTCCGAGGGCTTGTTGATCTCCTTCTGCGTCTGGGCCTTGAGGTTCAGTTCAAGCAGCGAGGAGAGCGACGTGTTCATGTTGAACACGTAGCGGTCGAACATCATCTGCTGGGATACGCGCATGGTGGTTCCCCCTAGGACTTCATCGCCAGGATGGTCTGCAACATCTGGTCGGCCGTGGTGATGAGCTTTGCTGCGGCGGTGTAGGAGTGCTGGTAGCGGATGAGGTTGGACATCTCCTCGTCCAGGTTCACCCCCGCGATCTCCTGCTGCTTTTCGTTGAGGTCGCTGGCCAGGGTCTGCGTGTATTCATAATTGTACTTCACGGAGTTCACGTCCGAGCCGATGGTCCCGACGATGCCGTTGTAATACTCCAGCAGGGTCTGCTGGGTGGTGCCCTCCTGCACGGTGGTCACCGAGACCTCCAGCTCCTGGAGCTCGGCGATGGCCAGGGCGATGGTGTTGTCGCCGGAGTTGACCTCGTCCGTGCCGTTGACATGCCCGGTGGCCAGGTAGTTCAGCTCCTGGGATATCTGGGTGTTCACGGCGATGGTCTGGGTACTGTCGCCCTGGAAGAAGGTGTTCAGCCCCAGGGCGGCGTTGAGCCCGGCGGTGTCCGTGCCGAAGGCGAACTCGTAGCCCTCCTCGGCCTCGATGTGCAGGGCGTTGTTCACGATGCTGGCGTTGAGGTGGTCGGGGTGGCTGCGGTTGATGGCGGCGGCCACGTCCTCCAGGGTGTGGATGGAGGGGTCGAAGTTCTGGATGCCGGGATCGTCGCTGAAGTCGAGCGCGGCGGCCGAGGCCTCCAGGCCCGTGGCGGAGTTGAACACGTGCAGGGTGGCCGAGCCGGACTGCAACCGGGAGCCGAAGGTCAGGCCCGAGGTGTCGGAGCCGAGCGCCCGGGTGGGGTCGTCCACGGAGTAGACGCCCGTGATGGATTCGAAATTCTGCAACCCCATGCCCTGGCTGTGGCGGCGGTTGACCTCCCAGATGAGCGACTCGGTGAGCGCCTCCAGCTTGTCGCGGTACTTGCCCACGTAGCTGTCGCGGAAGTTGAAGTACGCCGCGAGCTGCCCGCCCGTGAGGCGGTCGGTGTTGTCTTGGCCGTTGAAGGCGATCTGCGAGCTGACGAGTTCGGCGTGGGAGGTGTTCTGCACCCAGTACAGCCCGGACTGGGGCTGGATGCGGAATTCGTCGCCCACGGAGAGCTCGGTGGCGGGGGCGGAGGTGGAGTCGTCCTGCTGGCCGAAATAGATCTGCAGGTCGCCCGCGTCTACGCGCGTGTCGTAGGGCCGGGCATAGAATTGCTTGACGCTGCCGTCCTCGTCCTTGATCCAGGTCTTGCCGCCGTCGAGCGAGACCTTGTACATGGCCACGCCGGGGCCGGAGGCGTTGGACACCACGCCCCCCCGGGTGATCTCGACTGTGTACTCGTAGTTGTCCGTGCCGCTGAAGTAGATGGACCCGTCGAACTCGGAATCCAGCGTCAGGTGGTCCTGGATGTCCTCGCCGCGCATGTCGAGCTGGAAGTAGCTCTCGCGGTCCACGAGGGTCTGGCCGGACTTGAGCAGGATGGTGTAGTTGTCGCCGCCGTTGTCGATGACGTTCACGTCCACGATCTCGGCGAGCTGGCGGGTGAGCTGGTTGCGCTCGTCGAGCAGGGAGTTGGGGTTGTTGATGCCCACGTTGGTGTGGATATTGATCTGCTTGTTGAGCTCGGCGATCTGCTTGATGAGCGTGTTGGCCTCGGCCACCGCGTCCTCCATGAACAGCTCCACCTGGTTCTGCATGAGCGCCAGGTCGTCGTCGGCCGAGTTGAGGGTCGAGACGAGGTTCTGCGTGGCGGCGACGAGCGCGGAGCGGGAGCCGTAGTCGTCGGCCCGCTGGCTCAGGTCGTTCCAGGCGCTGAAGAAGGCGGAGAGGTTGTCGGAGATGCCGATGCCCGACGACTCGTTGAAGATGGCCTCCACGGTGGAGAGCTGGCTGTAGAGCGCCTCGTAGCGCGATTCCATGGTGGACTGGTCGAGGTAGGCCCCCTCCACGAACTTGTCGAAGTTGCGGTAGACCTCGGCGGCGCGCACGCCCGTGCCCATCTGGCCCGGGCGGTAGTCGATGGAGATGCCCTCCTCCAGGCGCACGGAGCGCCGGGAGTAGCCCTCGGTGTTCACGTTGGCGATGTTCTCGCCCGTGACGCGCAGCTGGGTCTGGGAGGCGAAGAGCGCCCAGCGGCCCATGTCCAGGATGGAGTTCGCGCCGAACATCTAGAATCTCCCGTGCAGGATGGTGGCCTGGCTGGAGGAATTCTTGCGGTAGCGCCCCTTGGCCGAGTAGCTTCCCGTGTCCACGGGGGGGGAAATCTGCTTCTGCATGAAGGTCAGCAGCTTGGTGGACTGATCGTAGAGCGCCAGGGCGAGCTGCTGGTTCTTGTTGGCCTGGATGCCGCAGCGCTGCTCCACCTTGTCGATCTTCGCGAGCAGGTCGGCCACGGCGGAGGCGAGCTCCGGCTCCAGCTGTTCGACGATCTCGCGCACGCGCTGGGCGGTGGGGTCCATGGCCTGGACCATGCCCCGCAGGCAGACGCGCTCGGCCGCGAGCTGGCGCATCAGCTCCTGGATGGAAAGCTCCAGCGGGGTGACGTTTCTCGAATTGCGCTCCATAAGCCGGGAAAATTCTTCCTCAAGCAGGACGAAGAGCAGTTCGAGCGCCTTGTGCTGGCGGGTAAGGTTTTCCTGGATGCGGTGCATGTGCTGGCCCTCTTGATGTATCTTAACACATTTCCATACTTGCATTTATTTCCAATTCTTCCAGTCATCCCGAGCTTGCCGGGTGCCCTGGACGACTAGATTTTTGCAAGTATCCGGCCAACTGATTCGTGGTCTTCGGCCCCGCCGAGAAAGGCTCCCTTGCGCGCCCGGTCGAAAACGGCACCGGGGTCCGTGCGGGCGGCGAAGCGCTCGCGCAGGTTACGGGCCAGGGCATCCAGCTCCCCGGCAACCTGCCCTTCCGTGAGGGAGGAGACGTCGCGCGGGGGCGCGGGAGATGTGGAATTTTCGGCAGCGGCGGCAGCGGCGTCATCGGTTTCACCGAATGCGGGGGTGCCCTGTTCGGAGGCGGAGCGCTCCTCAATGGCGCTGGCCTCTTCCGGCCGCCCCTCTTCTGGCTGCTCCTCTTCTGGCGCGAGGCCGACGCCCTCGGGAATGATCTCCTGCGGGGCGGGGGGTTCTTCGCCCGGCGCATCCCGCAGGGGGCGCACCGTGTTCAGCGATTCCTCCAGGGTCTTGATCTCCGCCTTGCCGCTCTCGGCCAGGGGCTTGATGCTCACCCCGCCGGGCACGGTGGCGTCGCTGGTCTGCTTGAGCTGCCGGGCGAGCTGCTCGTAGAGCATGTCCGCCAGGCCGATGCCGCCCGCGTCGGCCATGTGCTCGGAGAACTCGCGGTCGAACATGGAGACGTACATCTCCTCCTGCTTGGAGTGCAGGTAGCCCTCCTTGGGCACGTTCTTGCGCATCTCCTGCCAGAGCTTGCCGATGAACACGGCCTCGAAGTCCCGGCAGGCCTTGCGCAGCTGCTCCTCCTCGGAGGGGCCGCCCGTGAGGCGCTTCTTCAGCCCGTCCATGCGAAGCTTGAACTGGTTGAGCTCGGCGCGGTCCGCCTGGCTCATGGCCGCCTGGGTGTCGAAGCCGCCGTCGTTCATCTTAAATCACCTCCACTTCCGCGTGCAGCGCTCCGGCCGCCCGCAGGGTGCGGATGATGGAAATCAGGTCCCTCGGGGCCGCGCCGATGGAGTTCAGGCCGTCCACCAGCTCCTGGAGCGTCGCGCCCTCCATGAGCATGAGTCGGTTGTTCTGCTCCTGCACCTGGATGTCCGTCACCGGGGTGGTCACGGTTTCGGCGTTCTCGGCGAAGGGCCCGGGCTGGCTCACTTCCTGCGACTCGGCGATGACGATCTGCAGGTTGCCGTGGGCCACGGCCACGCGCGAGAGGCGCACGTCGCTGCCCAGCACGATGGTGCCGGTCTTCTCGTCCACCACCACCTTGGCGCGGGAGTCGGGCGTCACGGCCAGGTTCTCCAGGGAGGCCATGAGCGGGACCATGTTGCCCACGAACTGGTCGGGCACGCGCAGGCTCACGGTGGAGACGTCGTCGGCCGTGGCGTAGCGCCCGCCCAGGGACTGGTTGATGGCGTCCACCACCTGCATGGTGGTGCCGAAGTCCATGGTACTCAGGCTGATGGTCAGGTCGTCCTGGGAGTTGAAGTCGAAGGGGATCTCGCGCTCCACCACGCCCCCGCCGGGGATGCGCCCCACGGTGGCGATGTTCTTCTGGGCCTGGGCGGCGTCGCCCGTGACGGTGAAGCCGCCCACGGTGAGCGCGCCCTGGCCGATGGCATAGACGCGCCCGTCCACGCCGTTCAGCGGGGTCACGAGCAGGATGCCGCCCGTGAGGCTCGTGGCGTCGCCGATGGAGGAGACCGTGATGTCGAGCTGCGAACCCACCCGGGCCGAAACCGGCATCTTGGCCGTGACCATGACGGCGGCCACGTTCTTGGGCCGGAGGTTCGCCTGGGAGACCTCCACGCCCATCTTGTCGAGCATGTTGCGCATGGAGGTGATGGTGAAGGCGGTGTTGGTGCCGTCGCCCGTGCCGCTGAGGCCCACGACGAGCCCGTAGCCCACCAGTTCGTTGGTGCGCACGCCGGAGATGGAGGCGATGTCCTTGAGCCTCACCGCCCCGGCCTGCGGCGCGGCCAGCAGGCAGAGCGCGAACCCGGCCAGCAGCAGCCCGAGGAGCCTCGTGGCGGAGGGTCGGCGGCGTAAAACATTCATGGCGTTCATGACTATCTCCTTAGAAGGGCCAGATGTTGTCCAGCACGCGGGTCATCCAGCCGGGGCGCTGCTTGTCGGCCAGCACGCCCTCGCCGTAGACCTCGATCTGGGCCTCGGCCAGGGCCGTGGAGGAGACGGTGTTGTCCGCAGCGATGTCGCGCTGGCGGACCAGCCCACGCACCACCAGGATCTGGGTCTCGTTGTTCACGCGGATGCGCCGCGCGCCCTCCACCTGCATGACCCGCCCGGGCAGCATGCGCACCACGCGCGCGGCCACGGTGGCCTCGAAGGTGGACTCCTGCGTGGTCTCGCCCGTGCCCTCGAAGTCATTGGTGTTGTTGGAGACCACGCTGGCCCCCTCACCCATCTTGGTGGCGTCGAGCAGGCCGGCCACCACGTTGGTCACCGGGGTCACGGCGCTGATGCCGAAGTTGATGTTGGACTCGCGGTCGGTGGTGGTTTCGGACTTGTGCTCCGCGTTGGAAACCTCGGAGACGACCACCTGCACGATGTCGCCCACGGTCTTGGCGCGGTTGTCGTCGTAGAGGAATTCCGCCGAGTTGGGCGTATACAGCGAGCCGGGATTCTCCTGCGGCTCGGGCTCCTCGTACACCGGCTGGGTCAGCTCGGGCATGGGCTCCGGCTCCTGGCGCGTGGCGCAGCCGAAGAGCAGCCCGGGCAGGAGCATTGCGAAAAACAGGCGCTTGGGCATGACGGTCTCCTTGATCGTCAACGGACCTGGACGGTGCAGGAATCGAGCACCGTGGCCACGACGGTTCTGTTGCTTGTCAGGTTGCGGACTTCCACCATCTGGCCGAACTCGGCGTCGCCGAGGGCCTCGGCCTTGGTCACGAGGCGGACGGTGCGACCCTGGTAGACGAGGTCCACCCGCTCGCCCTTGGCCACCATGGGCACGGACTCCATGAGGTCCGCAGTCAGGGGCTGGCCGGTGCCGATGGAGCGGGTGATACGGAAGGGCCCTCCCCGGCCGTCCCAGACCTGGCCCACGTAAGCGAGATTCTTGCGCATGAAGGTCACCTTCTCGGGGGTCACCTCTTCCAGGCGCTTGAGAGGCCGGGCTGCGCAGGGCACGGTCTTCCAGATATCGGCGAAGAGCGAGGCCGCCGCACGGTGGAACACGCGCCCGTCCGCACCCGTGGCCGAGAGGGTCACGGCCTCGGGGCCGGGTGCCAGGGTGGACGTG
>JBFWJM010000196.1:0-6441 GCA_050253205.1 Desulfovibrionaceae bacterium | reverse complement strand
CAAAGGGAACGAGGCCATCGCACGCGGTGCGCTCGACGCGGGCTGCAAGTGCTTCTTCGGCTACCCCATCACCCCCCAGAACGACATACCCGAATTCATGAGCAAGGCCATCGTCGACGCCGGGGGCGAATTCGTCCAGGCCGAGAGCGAGATCGCTGCGGCCAACATGCTGCTTGGCGCTGGCGCCTGCGGCGTGCGCGCCATGACCAGTTCGTCGAGCCCGGGCGTCTCCCTCAAGCAGGAGGCCATCTCCTACATGGCCGGCTCCGAGATTCCCGCCGTGGTGGTGAACATGAACCGTGGCGGCCCGGGCCTGGGCGACATCGGCCCCGCCCAGGGCGACTATTACCAGTCCACCCGCGGCGGCGGCCACGGCGACTACAGGCTCATCGTGCTCGCCCCGGCCACGGCCCAGGAGGCCTACGACCTGACCATCGAGGCCTTTGACCTGGCCTTTGAACACCGCACCCCGGTGCTGATTCTGGGCGATGCCATCCTCGGCCAGATGAAAGAGCCCATCGCCCCGCGCGAGCCCGTGGCCGTGCCGGATGACGAAGGCGCGAGCTGGCGCATGGACGGGGCCAAGGGCCGCGAAAAACGGCTCATCAAGTCCTTGTTCCTGGAAGAAGGCGCGCTGGCCGGGCAGAACAAGCACCTCCAGGCCAAGTACGAGTCCTGGACCTCCCAGGCGCGATACGACGGCTTCGAGCTCGACGACGCCGAGCTGGTGGTCTGCGCGTACGGCTCCATTGGCCGTATCGCCAAGTCCGCCGTGCGCAAGCTGCGCGCGGCCGGGAAGAAGGTCGGCCTGTTCCGCCCGGTGACGCTCTACCCCTTCCCCAGCGATGCGCTCCTGAAGCTCGCCAAGCAGGGCAAGCGGTTTCTGACCATCGAACACAACCTCGGCCAGATGGTGGACGACGTCCGCCTGGCCATCCGCACGGTGGCGGACTCCGACTTCTACGCGGTCTACCCCGGAAACCTGCCCACCCCCGATGAATTCGAGGAGCCCATCCTCGCCAGCCTGGAGGGCAAATAAATGTCTGAAATGAATGAACAGTTGGTCTTCGACAGGCCGGAATCGGTCATCGACCGCGCCACGCACTACTGCCCCGGCTGCCATCACGGCGTGGCCCACCGCCTGGTGGGCGAGCTGCTCGACGAGTTCGGCCTGCGCGAGAATACGCTCATGGTCACCGCCATCGGCTGCTCCGTGTTCCTCTACAATTACCTGAACGTGGACGCCGTGGAGGCCCCGCACGGCCGGGCTCCGGCCGTGGCCACGGGAGTCAAGCGCGCCCGCAAGGACAAGTTCGTCTTCTCCTACCAGGGCGACGGCGACCTCGCCTCCATCGGCATGGCCGAAATCATGCATGCGGCCAACCGTGGCGAGCGCATCTGCGTCGTCTTCGTGAACAACACGGTCTACGGCATGACGGGCGGACAGATGGCCCCCACCACCCTGGTGGGCCAGAAAACCACCACCTGCCCCGGCGGCCGATGCAGCGACAAGGAAGGCATGCCCATCAAGATGGCCGAGATCATCGCCACGCTGGGCGGGGTCAAATTCTGCGCGCGCGGTTCGCTGGACAGTGTCAAGAACATCCGCACCGCCAAGAAATACCTGAAGAAGGCCTTCGAGTGCCAGCTGAACGACCTGGGCTTCGGGTTTGTGGAGCTGCTCTCCGCCTGCCCCACCAACTGGAAGATGACCCCCGTGGCCGCCAACGAGCGCATCCAGAATGAAATGATCCCCTACTTCCCGCTGGGCGTCCTGCTGGACGAAACCGACGGAGGTGCGTGCTGATGTCCCGCTACATGGATGCGATCATCGCCGGATTCGGCGGCCAGGGCGTCATGCTCATTGGCAACCTGCTCGCGTACGCGGGCATGAACCAGGGCCTCAACGTGACCTACATCCCCGTGTACGGCCCGGAGATGCGCGGCGGCACGGCCAACTGCACCGTGGTCCTCTCCGAGGACGACATCGGTTCGCCCATCATCCACCGGCCCGAGAGCCTGATCATCATGAACCGCCCCTCCCTGGACAAATTCCAGCCCAGGCTCAAGGACGGCGGCGTGCAGATCATCAACTCCTCGCTCATTGACCAGGAACTGGCGGAGACGGACCGCATCAAATCGCTGTTCGTGCCCTGCAACGACATCGCCGACAAGATCGGCAACACGCGCATGGCCAACATGGTGGCCATCGGCGCGTACCTCCAGGCAACGGGGATTCTCGAACCGCAGGCCGCCATAGACGCCCTGCCAAACGTCATCTCCCCGCACTACGCCAAGCTCATCCCCGCCAATGCCCAGGCCATCGAAGCCGGGGCCGCGCACGTGGCCTGATCCACGACAGGCGGCAAGCGCATACGGGCGCGGCTCTTCGGGGCCGCGCCCTTTTGCATGCACGGGCGAAACTCGCATCGACAACGGCCCCGCTCGGTGGCACCATGCGCCCATGGACAGCTACGGCATCATCGGCCACCCGCTCGGCCACACCATGAGCCCCACCCTGCACAACTGGGGCTTTACCCAGCTCGGCATCCAGGCCCGCTACGAAGCCTGGCCCACGCCCCCGGGCGACCTGCCGCAGTTCATGCGCTGGTTTCGGGAAACAAACGTGCGCGGCCTCTCCGTGACCATCCCGCACAAGTTGGCGGTGATGGAATTCGCGGACCGCATCACCCCCCGGGCGCAGGCCGTGGGCGCGGTGAACACCCTCTGGTGGGACGGCGGCGAGCTGGTGGGGGATAATACCGACATCGTGGGCGTAACGGCCCCTGTGGCCGCACTGGAGCGTTTTCCGGGGTCCGCGCTTGTCCTTGGTGCCGGGGGCGCTTCCAGGGCGGCTGTGGCCGCGTTGCAGAGCCTGGGCGTGGCCGTGCGCATCACCAACCGGACCAGGGGCAAGGCCGTGGCCGTGGCGCGAGCCCTGGGCATAGAGGTGGTGGACTGGGAGCGCCGGACGAATGAGCGGCCTGACCTGCTGGTCAACTCCACCCCCCTGGGCATGACCGGAGCGGCAAAGGACGAAACCCCCTGGCCCGGAGACCGCTTCCATGCGGGCATGGCCGCCTTCGACCTCGTGTACACCCCGCTGGAAACGCGCTTCCTGCGGGAGGCGCGCTCTGCCGGGGCCTCGGCCATCCAGGGCATCGAGATGTTCCTGCACCAGGGGCTGGAGCAATTCCGGATCTGGACAGGACGCGAGATGGACCCCCAAGGCGCCCGAGCGCTGCTGCTGGCCGCCCTCTCCTGACTCCTGCCGCGAACAAAAAAAGACCCGGCCATTCGACCGGGTCTGTTCATTTGGCAAACAGCGTGGCTACTGCACGTAGATGTTCAGGTACTGGCCCGCGTAGATGGTATTTCCCCGGCCCATCTTGTTCCACTTGCGGATGGAGTCCACCGTGACGCCAAAGCGCTGGGAGATGCGGTAGAGGTTGTCCCCCCGGCGGACCTTGTAGCGAACGAGCTGGGCCTGCACCTGCTCCGCCTCGGCCTTGGCCACGCGCGTCTCCTGGCCCGTGGCGTCGGGGATGTAGAGCTTCTGGCCGACCTTGATGCGGCTCTTGCTGGAAAGGCCATTGGCCACCTGAAGCGTCCGCACGGACACGCCGAAGCGACGCGAGATGTCCCAGAGGGTGTCGCCGCTCTGCACCTTGTAGTTGGCGCGTGACTGCGCGATCTTGCGGGTCTTCTCCTGTTCCGCGCTGGCGGATTTGGAGGTGGATTTGCCACTGGAGCGCGGGGCGGCGTCCGCGCTGGCCACGGCCCCCGCCTTGCCGCCTCCGGGCACCATGATGGTCTGCCCGGGGTGCAGGGTGTTGGAGCTGGTGTTGTTCACCTGCTTGAGCACGGAGATGGGCACGCCGAAACGGTTGGAGATGGACCACCAGGAGTTACCGGAGCGGACCGTATAGAGCTGGTATCCGGCAAAGGGCTGCGACCCGGGGTTGGAGAGGTAGGCCACCATCTCGGCGGCATGCGCTGTGGGCAGGTGGGCGGTGGTTTCCTGGTTCGGCGGGCTCACCTGCCTGCGGTAGGCCGGGTTCAGCTCGTGGAAGTCGGACCACTTCATGCTCCCCGCCTTGGCCAGGGCCAGCAGGTCCGTGCCGCCCGGCACGGTGACGTGCTGCACGTCCGGTGCGCCCTCCCAGCTCACAGGCTCGAAGCCCAGCGCCTCAAGGTTCTGGAATATCTTGGAGATTGCTATGAACTTGGGAACGTAGTTGAGGGTTTCGTTGCGCAGGCGGTACTTGTATTTCAGGCGGTGGTTTTCCTTGGAGAGGTCGAAGAAGTTGTCCACCTCCAGGGCCTTCACCGCGCGGCCGATCTTGCCCTCGCCTGCGTTGTACGCGGCCAGGGCCAGGTGCCAGTCGCCGAACATGGCGTACAGATCCTTGAGATACTTCACGGCCGCCTCGGTGGCGAGGTACGGGTCACGCCGCTCGTCCACCCACCAGTTCACCGCAAGGCCATACTTGCGCCCGGTGTAGGGCATGAACTGCCACATGCCGCCAGCCCCGACCCGGGAATAGGCCTTGGGGTTGTAGCCCGATTCGGCGAAGGGCAGCATGGCGATGTCGTGGGGCAGGCCGTGGCGGTCCATGGCCTCACGGACCATGGGCAGATACTGCTCGGAGCGCTCCAACCAGCGGCTGAAGGTGGAGCGCGCGCGGTGGGTGAAGTAATCAACGTACTTCTCCACCGACTTGTTGTCGTGCAGGTCGAGGTCGAAGGCCAGGCCGTTCTTGGCGAACAGCAGGTCCCGCTCCTCCTGGGAGAGGTGCCCGTCGCCCGGCTCGGCGGAAAGTTCGGGGTCCAGGGGCTCGCCGTCTTCGCTCATGACCAGCTGGGCCGGGTCCTTGATCTTGTCCACCTGGGCCACGTTCTGCTTGGGCGCACAGGACGAGATCAGCGCGAAAATAGCGATGATCCAGAGTACATACGTGAAGAATCGGATGACGAGGTGCACTCGGGCTCCGTGGCGTTGCGGTTCGGATGTCCGGGTCCGTTGTAGCAGGAAGCCTAGATAAAATCTAGAGACAAGGCCGCACTGCCTCCACGGACGGGTCTCCGGTGGCTACCGCAGTTCCTGGAGCTTGGCAAGAGTGCGCATTTTTCGCCTCAGGGAACCGAAAAAGCACGCCACGAACTGAATTTTCTGAAAAAGTCGAATGGTTGCGCGGCTCGGGACTGGTGTGGCATAGGATTGGTAGCGCACCCGGCTGTTGCCGGGTTTGCAAAAGGTGCGTAAAAGGCACTGCGCGCGCGCCTTCGGCAGGAAGACGGCGCAAAACAAACGGCCAGAACGGCCCGGGAGAACAGGCATGGCCAATGTGGGCGAGAAGAGCGAAAAGGTGATCGTGGCCGGGCGCAAGCCCGTGGAAGAGCTGCTCATGGAGCGGGCCGCGTCCGTGGACATCGCGCACTTCCGCAAGGGGCGGCTGGACCCCAAGCTGAGCCGCCTGGTGGGCCTGTGCAAGGAATACGGTGTGCGCTACAAATTCGTGGACGCCGCGAGCCTGGAGCGCCTGTTCCGGGGCAATCACCAGGGCGTGGTGGCCCAGGTTTCAGCCCTGGAGTACGCGGAGCTGGACCAGCTCCTCACTGCGGCAAAAGACGCGCCCCTGCCGCTCATCGTGGCGCTGGACCGCGTGCAGGACACGGGCAACGTCGGGGCCATCGCAAGGACGCTCTGGGCGCTCGGCGGGGCGGGGCTCGTGGTTCCGCAGCACGAGGGCGCATACCTTGGAGCGAACGCCGTGAAGGCCTCCGCCGGAGCGCTCACCCACCTGCCCGTGGCCCGGGTGGTGAACATGGCCCGCATGCTGGAGCAGGCCGTGGAGGCCGGGTTCACCACCTACTGCGCCGGGGATTTCGAGGGCGCATGGAACGCCCTGGAGCCCGAGCTGCCGCTGAACCTGCCCGCAGTGCTGGTGCTCGGCAACGAGGAAAAGGGCGTTCGCCCGGGCGTGGCCAAGCAGTGCGACGCCGGGCTCGTCATTCCCCTCAAGCGCGACTTCGACTCCCTCAACGTGGCCTCGGCCGGGGCCATCCTCATGGCCCGCTTCTCGCAGATCAAGGGCTAGCGGCGCATATCGCTGAGGCGAGCGGGCCTTGGTCCCGTCAATGCCATAGTCGCGGCCCTGTCCGTGGCCCAGCCTGCGGGCCAGTCTGCGGCCCGTCTGGCCCGTTGCCGGGCTCGCACGCGGCCCCGCAGGCGCGGGAGGAGAGGGTCGGGCGAGGGCGGCCCTGCGCGGGCGGCGGTCCTACGCGGACGGCGGTCCTGCGCGGGCGGCGGCCTATGACATCCCTTTCACCCCAAGCCCGTTGCCGGGCTCGCACGCGGCCCCGCAGGCGCGGGAGGAGAGGGTCGGGCGAGGGCGGTCCTACGCGGACGGCGGTCCTGCGCGGGCGGCGGTCCTACGC
>JBFWJM010000195.1:0-6442 GCA_050253205.1 Desulfovibrionaceae bacterium | reverse complement strand
AGCAGCAGGGCCGCGCCGGGCCCCTTGCGCGTCGGGTCGTCCTCCGCGTGGGCCTCGGCCGCATCGAGGAATCCCCGCGCCAGCCCGGAGGCGAAGAACTGCTTGCCGAGCACGTCGATGAGCATGACCAGGTCGAAGCGGCCCACCGGAGGGTCTGCCAGGAGGTCGCGCGCATGGAAGGCCGTGCACTCGGCCCCGTACGCGGCCCCGTGTCCCGACTCTGGCCCCGACTCCTGTCGCAGCAGTCGGCGCTGCACCTCGCAGGCGCGCACCAGACGCGGGTCGAGGTCCACGCCCTCTGCCCGGGCCGCCCCGCAGCGCGCCGCCAGGAAGGTGAAGTGCCCGAAGTTGCAGCCCAGGTCCACCACGCGCCTGCCGGAGAAGTCGAGCCCCGGGAGGAGGCCGGGGTCTTCGGCCAGCCCGGGGGGCAGGCCGTCCTCGTCGTGCCACTGCCCGCAGGCCACGACCCGGCCGCGCTCGTCCAGGCAGGGCCGCCAGACCACGTCAGGCCCCAGCTCGGCCAGCAGGGCGTCCAGCTCGACCCGGAGCCGCCGGGCGTCGGTGGCGTCGGTGGCGTCGGTGGTGCCGATGATGCCGACGGTGTCGTCGTTGTGGAGCGGTTTCGCGTTCATTTGAGGGCCAGGATGCCGCGCTTGCCGAGCATGCCCACGAAGGCCGCCACCGCGTGCTCGGCCTCGCGCGGGTGCAGTTGATACTTTTCCTCGAAGGCCCGGGCCAGCGCGCGCACGGTGGTTTCGCCGTCCAGCAGGTCCCAGGCGTAGGTGCCCATCTCGTCGAGCTCCACGGTCTTTTCCCTGGGCTTGTCGCTCCAGAGGCCGAGCCGCCCGGCCAGCGGGGCGAACCACGGCTTGAGCGCCAGGGGGTAGGTCAGGCGCACGAGCCCGGCCGGGGTGCGCGCCTCGCGCACCCGCGCCCCGCGCACGGGAATCATGTCCAGGCTCTGCTCGCGGGAGGTGACGGGCAGGGGGCGCTTGCTACGTCGTGGCATAGTTCCGGCAGATGCGCTCGAAGGCTTCCATGTCTTCCCTGCCGCCCTCGCGCAGGGTCACGGCCAGGATCTTGTTGCTTCCGGGGTCATGGCGCACCATGCGCCGACTGCTGCCGCCGACCTGCCGCAGGACCAGGCCGTTTTCGCGGGGCTGCCAGAAGCCCGCCCCGGGCAGGGGTTTCTTGTACTGCTTCTCGACCCAGAGGGAAAGGGGGGACGGGCCCCCCGCCCGACTTTCGCCCGCGCCCAGGAGCACCGAGGCCGGGCCGAAGCGCTCCAGGACGAGCCTCGCGGGGCGCAGGAGCGGCCAGAACCCCTCCCTGCGCTGGCGGAAGAGCAGCTGGAAGCGCCCGGGCACGAACTCCTGCCGCTCCAGCCCGAGGCGCGTGGGCACGCTGGCCGAGAGGCCGAACACGGCCCAGGGGGTCTCGTCCTCGTCGAAGTGGGCGTTCAGCGAGCCGAGCACCCGGCCGGGCAGCTCGCAGGATTCATCCCCCGGGGAGAGGAAGAAGAGCGCCAGCGCGGCGGCACCCGAGCGCCGCCAGCGAAGGGCCGCGCCCAGGCCGCGCGAGGCCGTGTTCTCGTCGTGCCAGGCAAAGGGCTCGGCCTCCACGTTCCTGTCCGCGCGGCCGCCCTTGTCCGCCCGGGCGCGCACGGCGCGGTTCCAGTCCGGCGGCACGCCCGGCTCCCCGGCGCGGAAGAGCCTCGCCCCGCGTAGCTCCCTGGCCGCCCGGGCGATCTGCTCCCCGGCCGGGAGCCCGCCGGAGGCCGCCCAGCGCAGCTCCAGCGCGGGCCCGGAGCGGTGGTCGAGCCGCAGGCTCCCCGGGCCGAGCAGCCCGGGCTCCCACTCTTCGGGCACGGCAAGGGACAGCCCGTCCCAGGCAACGTGCTTTTCGTTGGCCTCGCAGGCGGGGAGGATGCTCATGATGCGCTCAGCGGGGGAGATAGGCGTCCAGCCCGAGCATGGGCGCGCTCTTGGCGGCGGGTTTCGCGTGGGCCTGATGCCAGCACTGGTATTCCTTGTTCCAGAGGCTTTGCAGCGTCATCTTGATGGACACGCCGGGCCGCTCCTCGGGGTCGCTGGAGTGCATGAGCACGAGGCGCACCTCGCGGTCGCCGTCCTGGAAGGTCCACTCCCACGCCGAAACCACGTTGAACGGGTCGCCCAGCCAGGTCCGGGGCTTGCCGAAGGCCGCCTCGTAGCGGGCCAGCAGGTCCTTGTAGAGCTTCTGGGAGCGGTCCTCGAACTTGAGCTTCAGGCGCAGGACAGCGCCGGGCATGGCGCAGTTGCCGTAGGTCAGCGAGCCGCCCCGGATGCCGGGCAGGGCCCCGGGCCGGAGGTCCGCCTCGGTGATGAAGGGCGCGTCGCGCACGGGGCCCGCGTCGTCGAGGTCCACGAGCTCCGCATAGTTGGAAATGTCTTGCCCCAGGGTGACGCCGAGCAGGGTGAGGGGGACGTGCCCGGCGGGCTGCGCGGCCCGGGCCGCCGGGGGGCAGGCCGCCAGGAGCGCGCAGGCCAGCGCCGCGAGCAGCGCCGCGACCGATATTGTGAAAGGGGCCGTGAAGGGGGCCGTATATGAGGCCAAGGAGGGCGGAGGCTTCATCATGCGAAGATTATCCCTGACGGCGAACCGTGTAAAGCCCGGGCCTGTGCCGTCGGTTCCGGGCGTTCATGCGCCGAGTTCGTCCAGGGCCGCGTCCTTGGCCGGATACAGGGCGAAGAGGCGGTCGTAGCCTGAAATCTCGAAGATTTCGAGGATGTAGTCCCGCAGGCCACAGACGCCGACCCGGCCGCCGGAGGTGTGCAGCCGCTGGTAGGCCATGACCAGCACGCGCAGCCCGGAGCTGTTGATGTATTCCAGGTCGGAGAAGTCGAACACCAGCCGCTTGGTGCCGGTTTCGAGCCGCTCGGTGACCTTGTGCTCCAGCTCCTCCACGCCGTCGTTGTCAAGCCTGCCGCTGACGGTGACGACGGAGATGCCATTCTCCATGTTTTCCTTCACGTTCATGATGTCACGCTCTCCTGCTGCTTGTCGTTGCGGTGGTGTTCGATGTTCTTGCGCATGGTCAGTACGTTGGCCCCTTCCCGGCGTTCGTAGCTCACTTCGTCCATGAGCTTGCGCATGAGGTGGATGCCCAGCCCGCCCACGGGCTTGTCGCGCAGCTCCGGCGGCAGGTGCACCGCCGGTTCCGGGGCGTCCAGGGGGTTGAAGGGCTTGCCGCCGTCCTCCACCCGGAGCTGCACGCGCCCTTCGCCCACCTCGATGCGGACCAGGGCGGAGTGGGGGGCGTCGTCGTCGAAAGCGTAGCTGAAGATGTTGGTGAGCACTTCATCAAGCACGAGGTTCAGGCTGTAGGAGCAGCGGGCCGTGAGGCAGTGCTCCTGGCTGAGCCGTTCCAGGGCGGGCACGATGAAGTCCGCGTTGCGGTCCGTGCTGGAGATGAGAAAGGCGAGGCGTTTCATGCTCATGTGCTGCGCGGCTCGTTACGGTCCATGCATGGCGGCGTACCATGAAAGCGTAGCCTGTTTGCGGAAGGTTGTCGAACCCTTTGCGCCCGGCGGCGGGTGATTTCTGGACAGCGCCGGGGCGGATTGCTACATATGGCACTCCCGGGGGGTCGGGCGAGGAGGCGAGGATGCTGCTCAACCCGCTATCGCCGCTGGCCACGCGGCTTTCCGTCATCGTTGCGCTGGTGGTCCTGTGCACGGTGGTGCTGCTCGGGGCCATCTCCTTCGGGAGGCTGCGCGAGTTCGGAACCTACGCCGTGGAACAGAACAGGGCCCACGGCCTGCGGCAGGCGGAGCGCTTCCTCCTGGCGGAGACCACCCAGCGCGCCCGCCACTACCAGTCCGTGTTCCGCATGGCGGAGGTCGAGGCCGAGGCCATCGCCGACCGCCTGGAGCAGATAGCCGAAACCCCCGAGCTCTACGCCGCGAGCAACTACAACCCCGGCGAAACCCTCACGCGAAACCCGGCCAACGGCGTCTGGACCAACCAGACGACCAGCATGGCCTCCTGCGTCTGGTGGAACGCCGAGCGCCCCGGGCCGGAAGCCCTCAAAGCCGTCGCGGCGTACTCCCACGTGGACCCCGAGCTCCGGCGCGCGGCGCGGACCGTGCGCGGCGCGGCCGCCGCCTGGTTCATCTCGCCCTCGGCCCTGGCGCGCTATTACCCGAACATCCACCACGTGGACTACATGCCGCCCCCGGCGGAATACGACTACCGCGACGACCTCTGCTTCCTCATCGCCACCCCGGAGCGCAACCCGGAGCGGCGCGTGGTCTGGCACGAGGTCTACCAGGACACCATGGGCCAGGGGCTGGTGATCACCGTCTCGGCCCCGGCCTATGCCAGGGACGGATCGTACGTCGCCTCCGCCGGGATCGACATCTCCCTGGACGGCATCCTGGAGGAGCTGGTCATGGCCGACAACGGGACGGGCCCGCCCGGCGCGTTCAACTTCGTGCTCGACGGCGCGGGCCGGATCATCGCCTTCCCCATGGATCGCCTGGCCCTCTTCGGCATCGAATGGGGGGAGGGCGCGCAGGCCGCTCCCGGAACGCTGCTGAAGCACACCATGGCCGACTCGGCCAATCCGGAGGTGGCCGAGGCCGCGCGGGTGATGGGTGCCGGGGTGCCCGGGGTGGTGCGCCTGGGCCTCGGCGGCGAGGCCCATCTCCTGGCCTTCCACCCCATGGGCGCCACCGGCTGGACGCTTGCCCGGGTCATCCCCGAAGCCTCGCTGCTCGGCGCGGTGCAGCGCACCCGCACCGCCATCGACGACGCCTCGGCCGCCCTGGCGCGCAGGATGTTCTGGGTGGCGTTGACGGTGCTGGTCGTGGCCCTGGGAACGTTGCTGCTGCTCCTCACCCGGGGGCTCTTCCGGCCCCTGGCGGCCATCGCCCACACCGTGGGCCTGGTGGCCGAGGGCGACCTGGCCGCGCGTTCGCGCGTGCGGGCCCCGGGGGAGCTTGCCGCGCTCTCCCGCGCGGTGGACGACATGGCCGCCCGTCTGGAGGAGCAGCACCGCTCCCTGCGGCTGGCCGAGGAGGAATGGCGCAACCTGTTCGGCAACGCCATGTCCGGGCTCTTCCGCACCTCGCCGGACACGGGCCGCCTGCTGGCCGGGAACCAGGCCCTGGCGGACATGTACGGCTACGCCTCTCCCGAGGAAATGGCCGAGCGCGTGCCGGACATGCGCTCCCTGCTCACCTCGGGGGAGGACGCCGAGCGCCTCGGCAAGGAACTGCGCGAGCAGGGCACGCTCATGAGCGCCGAGGTCCGCAGCAGGAGGGCGGACGGAGCCGAACTCTGGATCGCCACCAGCGCCCGCATGGTCCGGGACGAGCAGGGCGAGCCGCTCTACGTGGAGGGCTCGGCCATGGACATCACCGACCGCAAGCGCGCCGAGCACTACCGCAACCTGCTCTCGCGCGAGCTCATCCGCATCCAGGAGAACGAGCGCCGCCGTCTGGCCGTGGACCTGCACGACCACCTGGCCCAGGACCTCTCCGCGCTGAAGATTTCGCTGGAGATGCTCTTCGCCGACGAGGCCGCGCCCGCCTCCGCCGTGCGCGAGCGCGCGGCCGAGTGCCTCGCCCTGCTCGGGCAGACCATCGCCGCCGTGCGCGGCCTGGCCCAGGGTCTGGGGCCCTACGGCCTCAACCAGTTCGGCCTGGGCGAGGTGCTGCGCGGGCTGTGCGAGGGCGCGGCCGAGGAGACGGGCATGCGCGTGGACTACCAGGCCTCCGGCCTCGCCTCCCTCGACCTGCCGCTGGAAACCTCACTGCACGTCTACCGCATCGTGCAGGAAGCGCTGACGAACATCCGCCGCCACGCCGGGGCCGGGGAGGTCAAGGTCCGGCTCGTGGCCTCCCACCCCCAGCTCATTCTCCGCGTGGAGGACAACGGCCGGGGCTTCGCGGCCGAGGAGCGCATGGCCGCCTCCCTGTCCGAGGGGCGGCTGGGGCTGGTGAGCATCCATGAGCGGGCCAGCCTGCTGGGCGGAACCGTGGAGATCGTCTCCGTGCCCGGCAGGGGAACGCGCATCATCGCGGTGATCCCCGTGGGCGAGCACACGGCCGACTGGGAGCGCAGCGGCCCGGACGGCGAGCCCGAAGGCCCGGCAAGCCCTCCCGGCGGGCCTTCCGCCGCTCCCGAAGACGAAGCGGGGCGATGATTATTCGGCCTCCAGGGCCTACCTTTCCCTTGAAAAGCGGCGCGATCTGTGGCTTGAAGGGCCCTGCCGCAACGCAAACCAGCAACCGGAGGCGCGGATGACCAGACTCGCGGTTTCCCTTCTCGGCGCGGACGGACCCGGCGTCATGCACGCCGCCACCTCGGCCCTCGCCGCCCTGGACGTCAACGTGGACCAGGTGAGCCAGACCATCCTCGGCGGGGAGTTCGCCGCCATCCTCACCGGGGCCGCGCC
>JBFWJM010000194.1:0-6450 GCA_050253205.1 Desulfovibrionaceae bacterium | reverse complement strand
GGGGTACGGTTCCAGGCGTCCGGGAGACTACGTGCTCATGGCCAGCCAGTCCAAGGACGGCGAGCTGATCACGCGCATCCTCACGGCGCACGGCCACGTGGTGGCCCGGGGGTCGAGCTCGCGGGGCGGGCTCAAGGCGCTGCTCACGAGCGTGAAGGTCATGCGCGACACCGGGCGCATGGGGGTGTTCACCGTGGACGGCCCGCGCGGCCCGCGCCACGAGGTGAAGGAGGGAGTGCTCTTCGCGGCCCAGCGCGCCGGGGCCGTTATCTTTCCGCTGCGGGCCTTTCCGCACCGCATGCACGTTTTCGAGAAGGCCTGGGACCGCTTCGAGCTGCCGCTGCCGTTCAGCCGCGTGCGCATCCGCGTGGGCGAGCCGTTCAGCGTCACGAGCGAGAAGCTCCAGGGCGAGGTCATGGAACGGGAGAAGCGGCGCCTGCGCGATGCCCTGCTTGCCATCACCCCGGACTGATCGCACCGAGAGAAAAGAAAAGGCCGCCCTTGGGCGGCCTTTTTCGTTGCATGTTCGCGAATGTTGCGGCTACTCGGTCTTCATGCGGATCGTGCCCTCGCGGAAGAAGGGCAGCTCCGCGCGAACGGCGGGCAGCTCGGCCCGGGCCGTGCGGATGGTGAAGGAGGCCGCCTTGGCGGCGTCGGCCCGGACGTAGGCCAGGGCCACGGCGTGGCCCAGCGAGGGCGCGAAGGAACCGGAGGTCACGCGGCCCACCTCGTTGCCCGCCTCGTCGAGCACCAGGTCGTGGTGCCGGGCCGGGCGGCGGCCCTCGATGGACAGGGCCACCAGGCTCTCGCGCACGGCCATGGCCCCCTCGCGGCCCGCGTAGGGGGTTTGCTTCTTCATGAGCCAGCCGTACCCGGCCTCCACCGGGGTGTGCTCGTCGTCCAGGTCCTGGCCATAGAGCGGGAAGCCGCACTCCAGGCGCAGGGTATCCCTCGCTCCGAGGCCCACGGGCAGCACGCGGGCATCCGCAGCCAGGGCCTCCCAGAGCTCCAGAGCCTTTTCGCTCGGCAGGTAGAGCTCGTAGCCGAGCTCCCCGGTATACCCCGTGCGCGAGACGATGAGCGGCGCGCCCGCATATTCGCCGTGGCCGAAGTTGAAGAATTTCAAATGGCTCCAGGAGCCGCCCAGCACGTCGTGGAGCACGTCGAGGGAGAGGGGGCCCTGGAGGTCGATCTTGGCGGTCTGCTCGGAGATGTTCTCCAGCTCAAACCCGGCGGGCAGCAGGGAGGCGATGCGGTCGTAGTCCTTCTGCTCGCACGCGCCGTTGACCACGATCATGTATTCGTCGGTTTCGCCCAGTTCCATGCAGTAGACGATCATGTCGTCCACCACGCCGCCGGAGTCGCCAAGCAGGAAGCCGTAGCGGCACTTGCCCGGGGCCAGGGTGTCCAGGTCGTGGGAGAGGGCGGCATTGAGCGCGTCCTTGGCCCCCTTGCCCCGCAGGCGGAACTCGCCCATGTGGCAGATGTCGAAGATGGCGGCTTTGGTGCGGGTGTGCTCGTGCTCGGCCAGGATGGAGGTGTACTGCACGGGCATGTCGAACCCGGCGAAGGGGGCCATCTTGGCACCCTTGGCGCGGTGCCAGGCCGTCAGCGGGGTGGTCCGGAGCTGTTCCAAGGCGATTCTCCTTGCGAGGTTTTCGGTTTCAAGGATGGCGGGGTCAAAAAACGGGCAGATCCTCCTCGACCACGACGGCCTGCGCCTGCGCGACGATCTGCTCCATGTCCCGCAGCAGGGCCTCGAATTCGAGGTATCCCTGGCGGACGGCCCTGCCATACTCCGAGAGGGCGGCGGCGTCCACCTCCACGTATGTCCGCCGCAGATACCCGTCGCGCAGCACCTGGTTGCCGATGTCTAGAATCATCTGCGCCAGCTTGCCGTGGATGTTGATGATGAGGTAGCGGATCTCGCCCATGTGCTCCACCAGCAGGGTGAGCATCTCGCGGTAGGAGATGTCCGCCCCGCGATACTTGCGGGCCGCCAGGTCGTGCAGCACATTGGCCATGCGTGCCTGCTGGATGTAGCTGAATTTTTCAAAGACCTCGCGGTGCAGGTCGCGCATGGTGTGGAAGGTTTCCACCAGTTCCGGGGCCAGGAGGTAGGAGTCGAGCACCTTCACGATCTTGGAGTAGAACTCGTCGGAATAGGCGATGATGCGCCGCTTGTGCTTGGAGAGCCAGATATAGAGGAATTTGAGGCGCTGTTCGTGGGTTTCGGTGCCGTCGATGCGCTCGTTGCGCTTGTAGATGACGCTGCCACGGTGCTCGCCGCGCACGATGTCGTTGAGCACCAGGACCATGGAGCGCGGCTGCTTGAGGATGTCGAAGGTATCGAGCACCCGGCCCGTGACGGGGTGGATGATCTCCTGCCCGCGAACGGAGAGGGCGCGGTCTTCCTGCACGTTCTTGGGGTTGAAGCGGTGCTGTTCGTAGAGCACGCGCAGGATGACCACCCGCCGCCGGATGTCCACGAAAAAACCCTGCTCCTTGAGGATCTGGATGGTCTCCTTCTGGTCGGCGGGCACCTGCACCAGGGCCAGCTTCTCCACGCGGGGGTAGGGCCGCCGGGCCCGGGGCGTGGAAAGGGTGGTGATGATCCTATCCGACTGGCCGAGCACGCGCACCAGGAACTTCTCGCCCATGCGGTGGAGCTTTCGGGCGAACATGGCCGCGGAGGTCCGCCGTTCCGAGACGATGGGAAACCCGCTCAGCTCCATGAGAAACTGGTACACGAAGGTGCGGTTGCACTCGTAGCGCAGGTTGTCGCCGGGGCGGAACTTGCCGATGCGCGTGCCGAAGCGCTTGAGCTCCGCATCCAGGTCCGAGGGCAGGGAGGAGTAAATCCCCGCAAGGTGGAAGCCGCCCTGGGAGTCCAGCGCCAGGACGTGCGCCCGCTCCAGGTGCAGCAGGTAGGGGATCAGGTCGTGGTAGTGCTCCAGGGCGCTGATGTCCGCATGGTCGAAATCCTTCAGGAAATCATCATGGAAGCGCTTGGGCAGGCGGGAGAGGAAGGTCTCCCTGTTGCGGCGGATGACATCCGTCTCCAGCACGCAGGCCTCGCCCGCCACGTCCTCCTCCAGGCGCCAGTCGAGCATGGGATGGAGTGCATCATACTGGAATATCTCGCTCATTGGCGAGAGATGGCGCTCCAGCACCACCATGCTGAAACCGGGCAGCTCCTTGTATTCGTAGAAGTCGGTATCAAAGGAGGGCAGGAGGTCGCGCGCGTCCACCAGGGGGTAGTTCTCGGTTTCGAAATACGGCTTCAGCAGGCACAGGCGGATGTGGGCCCAGTCGAGCGCGGGCTGGAGCTCCTCGATGGTGCCCAGGTGCACCGGGTCGGGGTTCGGCCCGCTGGTCCAGACATCCCCGGGAGCCTCACGAAAGCAGTATTGCCACATCACGCGTTTTGAAATCCTCGTGAAAACGTTGAGACTTTTTTAAAGAGCCAGAGATAATCGGCCGTTAGGCGAAAAACGCCTGCACACATACACAATAGGCCACGATAACGGGATCATAGCAGAAAAACAATGTGTTTCCACCCCTGGGGGGGAGTATTTTTCCTGTTCGGCCAAGCGATTAGCGTAGACTTCTGAAGGATGCAGAATTATTGAAATTCGTTGACTGCCCAGGTCTTTTTCCCTATCGTCCTCTTGCCGAGAGGGTTCGGGCGCGAGAAGCGGAGAGAGAGACCCACAGGGGAATTTGATGAAGAAAAAGGACCAATGTCCTCGGGCCAAGATCAACGAGAAGCACTGCACCTGCACGTTCAACTGCGACAGGCACGGCCTGTGCTGCGAATGCCTGCACTACCACCGCCAGCGCGGTGAGCTTCCGGCCTGCTACTTCACCAAGGAGGAAGAGCGCACCTACAACAGGAGCGTGGCTTTCTTCATTCAGCGTCATATGAACGACTGATCCTCTTAGGGTTCCACCGAATCCACCGCTAACGAGGCGGAAACATGCTCGACAAGCTCAAGAACTACCTGAGCGGGAAGAACCTTGCCATGGACCTCGGCACGGCCAACACCCTGCTCTACTGCCCCGGGCGCGGCATCGTCGTGAACGAGCCCTCCGTGGTCGCCATGGACACCTATGCCGACGCGGTCATCGCCGTGGGCACCGAGGCCAAGACCTACATGGGCCGCACCCCGGAGCGCATCAAGGTCGTCCGGCCCATCCGCGACGGCGTCATCGCCGACTACGAGGCCACCCGCCAGATGATCTCGCTCTTCGTGAGCAAGGCGGTGCACTCCCTCTCCCTCCTGCGCCCCAGGCTGACCATCTGCGTGCCCATGGGCGTGACCCAGGTGGAGAAGCGCGCCGTGCGCGAGGCGGGCACCCAGGGCGGTGCCAGCGACGTGCGGCTCATCGTGGAGCCCCTGGCCGCGGCCATCGGCGGTGGGCTGCCCGTCAAGGAGCCCATCGGCTCCCTGGTGCTCGACATCGGCGGCGGCACCTCCGAGGTGGCCGTGGTCTCCCTCTCCAACATCGCCTTCGCGGAATCCATTCGCATGGCCGGCGATGCACTCAACGAATCCATCCAGCGTTATTTCCAGGAAGAATTCAAGCTCCTCATCGGCGAGAACATGGCCGAGGCCGTGAAGATCACCATCGGCTCCGCCGCGCCCCTGCCCGAGGAGCTGTCCATGGAAGTCTACGGCAAGAACCTCATGAACGGCGCGCCCGGCAAGGTGACGGCAACGGACTCCCAGGTGCGCACCGCCCTGGCCGAGCCCGCCGCCGCCATCGTCGAGACCGTGCGCAACGCCCTGGAGCGGACCTCCCCGGACCTCGTGGCCGACATCCACGACTCGGGCCTGCTCATGGTCGGCGGCGGGGCGCTCCTGCGCGGGCTCGACAAGCTCATCGCCGAGGCCATCCAGGTGCCCGTGCGCATCGACGACGACCCCCTGACGGCCGTGGTTCGCGGCACGGCCATGGTGCTCGACAAGAAGGCGGGATACGGCGACGTGTTCCTCCCGGAGTGACCCCCCCCGAGCGAAATCCTCAAAGCGCCCCAGGAGCCCGGAACATGCAGCAGCACTCCTCCGAACCGTTCAACCCGGCTCCCCTGCTCGAAAACCTCCTCGCCGTGGTGCTCCGCGCCGGGGAGATCGTCCGGGAGAACCACAAGAAACCCCGCACCGTGCGCCACAAGGGCAAGATCGACCTCGTCACCGAGACCGACCTCGCGGTGGAGGCCTTCCTCAAGGCGGAACTCGGCGCGCTGCTCCCGGAGGCGGACTTCCTGGCGGAGGAATCCAGCAGCGACACCGAACCCGGCAGGCTGACCTGGATCATCGACCCGCTGGACGGTACCACCAACTTCGCCCACGGCCTGCCCTTCGTGGCCATCTCCGTGGCCCTCTGGAGCGTGGACCGCGTGGTGGCCGGGGTGGTGCACCTGCCGCTGCTGGGCGAGACCTTCCACGCCGTGGCGGGGGCCGGGGCGCAGCTCAACGGCCGCGCCATCTCCGTCTCCGACACGCCCGTGCTCCAGGAGGCCATCATGGCCACGGGCTTCCCCTACGCCACGGAGACGTTCCTGGAGAATATCCTCAAGTTTCTCGGGAAGTTTTTGAAAAAGACCCAGGGAATCCGGCGGCCCGGGGCAGCCGCGCTGGACCTCGCCTACGTGGCCTGCGGGCGCTACGACGGGTTCTACGAATACGCCCTCAAGCCCTGGGACACGGCGGCGGGCATCCTGCTCGTGCGCGAGGCGGGCGGGCGGGTGAGCCGCTACGACCAGTCCGCGCCGTACCATCTGGGCGACGTGGACATCCTGGCCACCAACGGGCGCATCCACGCCGAGGCCTCGAAGGTCTTGCTGGGCTGAAGAGGCTCCCGAAGGATCAGAGCGTGTCCCAGGCGGGGAAGAGCTGGTCCGACTCCCACATGTTCAACAACTGCGGGGTGAGCAGCTCGCGGAACTCGCGCACCAGGTAGGAGAGTTCCTCCGAGGTGTAGTAGTAGCCTTCCTCCACCTCGCTGGGGTCGGGCTCGGGCTCTCGCCCCAGGCGGCCCATGGAGAACACCGTCACGTTCTCGAAGGCCGTTTCCGGCCCGGCGGGGAGTTCGTTGGTGCGCTTGAGTTTGTCCGCCGGGAGGCCCAGCTCCGCGCGAATCTTGCGCACGGCGGCGTCCTGCGCGGCCTCGCCCAGGAGCACGTGGCCCTTGGTGGAGACGTCCCAGCGGCCGGGATAGCGGGCTTTTCGCTTGCTGCGCTTCTGGAGCCAGATGCGGTTGCCCTGTCCATAGAGCAGCACCACCACGGAGCGGTGCGGCAGGAATTGTTCATGCACCACGGAAAGGGGCAGGGCGGCCAGGGAGCGGTCGCTGCCGTCCACCACCTCCACCAGGGGGTCGTTTCCCGGCAGGGCGGCCGGGGGCGCTGGAATGCGTGAAATCGTTTTCATTGGCGTTGTCACC
>JBFWJM010000193.1:0-6458 GCA_050253205.1 Desulfovibrionaceae bacterium | reverse complement strand
CCACATGCTGCGGGTTGCGGTTTTTGTGGATCTTCCATGAGCGGCGCGTGGCGATCACGTCGTGCTCGTCGTCCTCGGCCATGAGAACCAGGGAGGGTTGTTTCATTCCGTATCCTCCGTTTGGGGTTGAAGGGGAAAGACGATGGAGAAGCGGCTGCCCCGCCCGGGGGTGGAGTCGAGCTCCACCACACAGCCCAGGCGGTCCGCCGCGCGGCGGACGATGGCCAGCCCGAGCCCCGTGCCGGGATATTCGCTGAGGGTGTGCAGCCTTTGGAACAGGCGGAAGATGAGGGGGAAGTATTGCTCCTCGATGCCTATGCCGTTGTCCTCGAAGCGCAGCAGGCCAGTGTCGCCGGTTTCTTTCCAGGAAACGCGGACCCTGCGCGGGGTCGAGGTGTTGAACTTGAGGCCGTTGTCCACGAGGTTGGCGACGATCTGGGAAAGCAGGGTGGAGTCCGTGCGCACGGTGGGCAGCTTGCCCACCTCCACCTCGGCGTCCTCGTCCAGGCCCATGACCCGGACCACGCCATGGACCAGCTCCGTGAGCTCCACCTCCTGGAGGACCACGTTGGTCTTGCCCAGGCGCGAGAGGGTCAGCAGGTCCTCCACCAGTTCCTCGCTGCGGCGCACGGAAGTCGTGATGCCGTCCAGGTAGGAGCGCACTTCCTCGGAGAGCAGCTCGCGGTCCAGGTCTTCCAGCAGAAAGTCCGAGTAGTTGTGGATGGCTCGCAGCGGTGCCTTGAGGTCGTGGGAGACCGCGTAGGCGTATTGGTCCAGGTCGGCGTTGGCCGAGCGCAGCTCCGAGGCCTGGAGCTCCAGCTCCGCATTGGCACGCTCCAGCCTCCGTTCCGCCTCCTTGCGTTCGGTGATCTCGATGCCCATCTCCAGGACCAGGAGCTGGCCGTCCGCGTCGGTGAAGGGCAGGTCGTGCAACTCGTAGGAGGTACCGTTCGCCATGTCCAATTCCCAGACGTGGGGCTCGCCCTTGCGCAGGGCGCGGATGGTGGGGCAGCCGGGGCAGGGTTTGTCGCGTCCGAACATGACCCGGTGGCAGGTTTCACCGTCCCCTGCGGGGCCGAAGAGGGTCGTGAAGCGTTTGTTGGCGAAGGCGATGGTGAAATCTTCCCGGAGGAGCACCACAAAGGCGGGGATCGACTCCAACAGCGAGTGGATGCGCTCCTCGTGGCGTTTTCGGTCGGTGACGTCGAAGAAGGTGGCCAGGAAGTCTTGTCCGATGATGGTGCCGGAGATGAGGCAGACCTTGCGCCCTCCGCCTTTGGTGGAGACCACGTATTCGCTTGGCGTTATGTCCCCGGTGCCCATGCGTGCCCGGCGCACCGCGTCGCCCCAGACGGAGAGCACCTCCTTGCGGTATGCCGGGTCCGGGTAGGCGTTGCGCCACCAGTGGTCCAGGTCGGGCACGTCGGTGCGGGCGTAGCCGAAAAGATCGCTGAAGGCGCGGTTCACGTCCAGGACGGTGCCGTCGAAGGCAACGTAGCACAGGGGCACGGGCGCGAGGTGGAAGAGGCTGTGGAACCTCTGGGCGCTCTCCTTGAGGTCGGTCTCCATGCTCTTGCGCGCCCCGATGTCGTCCACCACCCAGAGCACACCCTTGTCCAGGTCGGCCGGGCGGTGCGTGTCCAGCGCCGCGCCCGAAAGCGTGCACCAGACAGCCGTGCCGTCCGCACGGCGGAGCTGGTATTCCACCTGGAGGTTGTCCTGGTAGCGCAGGCTTTCGTAGTGCTGCTCGCCGAAATGCCGGAAGTGCTCCGGGGAAAGGTGCACCGCGTCCACGGGGAGGTCCTTCATGGCCTCGGGGGAGGAATAGCCGAGAATGTCCGCCAGGCGCTGGTTGCAGCGGGCCACGGTCCTGCCGCCGCGCAGCAGGGCGAGGCCCACCTGGGCATGGTTGAAGATGGAGGCCAGCTCTTCCTCCTGGCGTTCGCTGCGTTCGGTGAGCGCGCGGTCGCGCTCCATGGATTCGCGCAGCAGCGTCTCCCTCGGGCTGGCCACGGCCTGCTGCACCAGCGCCTTGTAGATGCAATAGAATGCCAGGAACTTGAAGTAGTGGCCCACGATGTTGGAGATGTCGTACACGCCCACGTAGAAGGTGAAGGCGAGCTCCGCCACGATGGTGCAGGCGATGGCCGCCAGCAGGAAGCGCAGTTGTTCCCTCGGCAGCAGCTCGCGCCGCCCCCAGAGCAGCGACGAGGACAGGGCCATGACGCCGCAGACCGCGTATTCGCTGACGACCTTGAACCCCGTGAGCCCTCGGCCCTCGATGTACGCGTCGGGAAACCAGCCCAGGAAGACAGACGCCGTGAGCGCCGAGGCCAGGGTCATGAAGGCCCCCAGCACGACCCCCCGGGGCAGGTCGCGGCGCAGGAACGCGGGCGCGGCCAGGAAGGTCCCGGCCATGAGGAAGCGCCCCGCGAGCCAGAGCTGGGTGGGCAGGTTGGCGTCCGCGCCGGGGAAGACGTTCATGCCCTTGTAAGCGAAGGTGTGCAGCAGGTCGATGAGCGCGGTGAAGAACAGGCCGTGGCCCAGGATTTCATGGAACGCGTTGTTGGGCAGGCGGCGCGTGCTGACCACGATGAAGAACACGCCGAAGCCGATGCCGATGGCGGCCATTTCGGCCAGCCCGTGGAAGAGGAGGAAGTGTCGCTCCGCCGCCCAGGTGAAGGCCGCCCCTGCCGCGACAAGGGCCATGACGCGCGGCAATATGGCGGTGCGGAATGTGTCGTTCACGGAATGGCCCTCGGATTCCGTTGAAGTACAGCGGGATGTGTCGGCTCGTTTGCAGCGGCCGCTGATTGTTTCGTTTGTTTGTTTCGTCCAGATTACCCGGATTGCGGCATTCCATCAAGGTCGGGAATCATCCCGACATGTCTTGTCACATAACGGGGTGCTCGGCAACGGCGTTGCCGCGCAGGATGTCGCGCACCACGGCAAGCGCCCGGCGCAGGGGCTCCTCCCCGCCCGCGCTGGTCAGGGCCATGCGCGCTGCCGCAGGAGGCGGCCAGTCGCCCACGGCGAACTTCTCCGCGCCGAAGAGGTTGACCCCCAGCTCCCGGGCCCGATGCTCGAACGTCGCCCCCGTCCAGGGCTCGGGCAGGGAGAGCCAGAGGAACGGCCCGCGCGGGGCCGAGGCCGTCTCGAACCCTTCCAGCGCCTCCAGGGCGATGCGCCGCAGTCGCTCGGCCTCGGCGGCCTTGGCCCGGAGCACGCGCTCCGCGGTGCCGTCCTTGAGCCAGAGGGCGAAGAGCGCGCCGCCGATGGGCGGGGCCATCCAGACCGTGTTCAGCACACCCTCGGCCAGGCGCCCGCGCAGCTCCCGCCCGGCCACGGCGAAGGTGGTGCGCAGCCCGGCGCAGAGCGTTTTGGAAACGCCCGCGATGTATACCGAATGTTCCGGTACGAGCTGGGAAATCGCATCCGGCGTGGCTTCGTGCTGTGTTTGCCCGCCCGGCACCGCCGAGGCCAGGGCGAAGGTGTCGTCCTCCACGAGCAGGAGCCCGTGCCGGCGTATCGTCGCGGCCAGGGCCTCGCGCCGCGCCGGGGAGGCCTGGGCCGCCGTGGGGTTGTGCAGGCTGGCGATGAGATAGACCCCGGCCACCTTGTCGCGCCTGCATGCCAGGTCGAGGCCCTCTGGGGTGGGGCCCTCGGCGTCCATGGGCAGGGGCACGAGGCGCAGGCCGAGCATGGCCGCCAGGGACTTCATGCCCGGAAACACGAGCCCGCCCACGGCGATGCGCTCGCCCGGGCGGAACAGGGACGCCATGGAGACGGCCAGGGCGTGCTGCGCCCCGGCGCAGACCACCACGTCCTCCGGCCCGGCCCGGCGGCCGAAGCGCGCGGCCCACTCCGCCCCGGCCCGGCGGTGGTCCTCCGGCCCGGCGGGCGCGGCGTAGTGCAGCAGGGAGGCGAGGTCGCGCCTATGGGAGAGCCTGCGCAGGCCGTCGCCCAGGTCGGGGTCGAGCTCATAGAGCGGGGTGATGAGCCCGAGTTCGAGCAGGCCCGGTGCCTGCGGTTCGGGCGGCATCATGGCCGGGCCCGAGGCCGGGTCCGCCGTGACGAAGGTGCCGCGCCCCACCGTGGCACTGAGCAGCCCCCGGCGCTCGGCCTCGCGGTAGGCCCGGGTCACGGTGGAGACGTTGATTCCGAGCCTGTCCGCCAGGTCGCGGTGCGTGGGCAGGCGCTCCCCCGGCCGCAGCCGCCCGAGGAGCACGTCCCGCTGCATGGCGTCTGCCAGGCGGCGGTAGTGGGGCCCGCCGTCCTCCGCTATCTCCGGTGTCCAGGATATTGTCATGCGTACAATATAGTTTTTGACAGCACACAATGTCAACAATTAGAGAAACAATCTGACACCCAGGCAACAATGCGCGCCCGCTCCCGCTCGAATGCGGCACCAACGGCAGGCAAGGAGAGAACCCGTGAATGTGATACCCTTTCTGATTTTCGTGGTGGTCATGACCGGCACGCCCGGCCCGGGCAACCTGACCATGATGGCCATCGGCCAGTCCGGGGGCTTCCGCTCGGCGCTGCCGTTCCTCAGCGGCACGCTGCTCGGCTGCCTGGCACTCGACCTGCTCGTGGCCTTCGGCCTGGGCGGGCTCTTCCTGGCCTCCCCCACGGTAGCCCTGGTCATGAAGGTGCTGGGCATGGCCTACATGCTCTACCTGGCCTGGAAGGTGCTGCGCATGCACGTTGCCGCGCCCGGGACGGTCCGGACGTTCACCTTCTGGGAGGGGCTGCTGCTGCATCCCACGAGCCCCAAGAGCTGGGCCATGGCCGTGGTGGCCTTTGCGCAGTTCGTGAACCCGGAGGCCGCCCTGGCCCCGCAGATGGCGCTCTTCGTGGGCGGCTTCTTCTGCGGCGCGGCCGTGTTCCATTCCCTCTGGTGCCTGGCCGGGGCGGGGCTGCTGCGCCTGCTGCGCACGCCGAGGATGCGGCTGGCGGCCAATGCCTCGCTGGCTGCTGGCATGGTCGGTGCCACGGGGTACGCGATGTTCTTGTAGGAGGCGGCTACAGCGGGCGGGAGTCCAGCCCGCAGGCCGGGACGAGGCGCGGCAGCGGCGGCAGGAAGCCGTGGGCGCGCACGCTGCCCAAGGGGGCCTCGGCCAGGAGCCTGCCCTCCGCGCGGATGACCACGCGGGCGTCCTGGAAATCGAGCTCCAGGGGGACGATCTCCGGGGTTTCGCCGTCGCAGTAGCTCTTGCGCAGGGGCGGGTCCACCCGGCGGGGCGCGCCGCCCGGTTCCTCGATGTCGAACCCGTGGCGGATGGTGGTCAGACCGTCTACGCGGCCGCCCGGGCCGAAGCGCAGGGAGTTGGCGTCGCCGGAGATGCCCACGGCGTCGGGGTCGAAGGCCGCCAGCTCCCCCAGGGGGGTGTGCACGGGCACGGGCGAGGCCGGTTCCACGGAGCGCAGGGAGCCGTCGTCGTGGAAGGCCATGCCGATGCGCACGCAGAGGAGCCCGGCGGGTGTGGGCAGGGTGGCGCATTCGCCGGGCCAGAGGGTCAGGCTCCTGAGCGCGCCGGAGGGCGAGAAGTGCACGCCGATGATCCTGGCCGCGATCTCCCCGGCGGGGGTAGCGAGGGGCATGGGCGCGGCCAGGGCGGCTTCGTCCTCCTGGCTCCAGAAGCCCGAGAGCGCGCCGTTGAGCGGGAATACGCGGCGGAGTTCGCCCGTGTGGTGGAAGGCCACCAACTCGGCGGGCATGGGGCCCAGGGGGGTGGTGACCACGGTCTGCTCCTCCAGCGGCAGGATGCGCGGCACGCCGTTCTCGTGCAGGGCGATCTCCGGCAGCCGCCGCTTGCGCAGGGTGTTGGCCGTGAACTGCGGCACCAGGGGCCCCACGGGGCTCTCCAGGGTGCAGGCCGAGGCGGCCACGCAGGCCCGCACCGCGCCCGAGGCGTGGAGGGTGACGGCCTTCAGGGCCGGGATGGGGCCATAGGCGGTGTGCACGATGCGGGGTGCGCTCTTGGGCATGGTGTTCATCCTTTGCCGGATGGAAGCATGGAACATGCCAATTCCAACATTCCGGAATATCTCGGTTTCCTGTTTTGTTGCATACGAAAGTGCAGGCGGGATGCCTACGTTTTCGTAGCCGCCGACATTCAGCCGCGCGTTCCCGTTTAGTCGCCCTCCGGGGGTTGCGCTTCCCGTGAAAAAGGCGCACCGTTGACCCGGAGCGCAATGGTTCGAATCTGGACGTCGAATCTGCACATGGCACCGATCTATCTGTTTCTGCTTATCATCTTCCCCGTTGCCTGTGGTCTGGGCTGCTTTGCCCTGGGCGAGCGGCTTCGCGCGCCCCTGGTGGGGGCGGTGGCCGTGGTCCTGCCCCTGGCGGCCCTGGGGCTGGCCTGGTGCATTCCGGAGTCGGGCCCGCTGTTCGTGTTCCTCTCCCCGGGTGCGGCCGAGGCCTTGAGCCTGCTGGCCGCCGGGCTCGACCT
>JBFWJM010000192.1:0-6473 GCA_050253205.1 Desulfovibrionaceae bacterium | reverse complement strand
CCCATTTCAGGTTCGTGGCCGAAAACCTGCACGGCATCAAGATCGTGCTCAGCTCCTACGCCCTGCTCTCGCCCTCGCGCCAGTCCATGAACACGGTCATCGACCGCATGCGCGCGTTCACGGCGCAGGCGCTCTCGCGGTCCATGGAGCTGGGGGTGATCCGCGAGGTGGACCCGGACAAGACGGCCATGGTCCTGGTGGCCCTGCTGCTGGGGCTCCTGGAGCTTCGGCTCTTCTGGCCGGAGATCCAGGACATCGGCGACGAGGCCACGCGCTTCGCCCGGCACGCGCTGACCACGGCCCTGTAGCCCATGGCCCCGTGGACCATGACCCTTGAAGGCGGTAATGGCGGAGTGTTCTTGGCGGGCCGTTCATCGCGGGCCCTTCACGACGAGGCGCCCCGGCGCGTGCCGCGAACACGGAAGCGGTCCGGTTTCTTTCACTGACGAGGCGGATTGCCGACCTGCAACAGCCTGCACACGCGGGGGAAGCGAGGGAGACGACGTATGAAGGAATGCGGCCTGATCCTCAACAGCACGGACATGCGGCGCACGCTCTCGCGCCTGGCGAGCGAGGTGGCCGAGCGCCGGGGCGACGACCCCACGCTCGCGCTCATCGGCATCCAGCGGCGCGGGGCCGACCTGGCCGAGCGCATCAAGGCCCAGCTGGACAAGCAGCTCGGCCGCGACGTGCCGCTGGGCAAGCTCGACATCAACCTCTACCGCGACGACTGGACCACCCTGAACATCCAGCCCTCCATCAACCGCACGGAGATTCCCTTCGATATCGAGGGCGCGTCCATCGTGCTGGTGGACGACGTGCTCTACTCCGGCCGCACGGTGCGCGCCGCGCTGGAGGCCATCCTCGACTACGGCCGCCCCACCCGGGTGGAGCTCCTGGCGCTCATCGACCGGGGCAACAGGGAACTGCCCATCCAGGCGGACTACGTGGGCAAGCTGGTGACCACCTCCCACGAGGAGCACGTGGACGTGCTCGTCAGCGAGCGGGACGACGAGGACAAGGTCTGCCTGGTCGAGGCGCAGGACGAGGCGTGAGCGGGAGCATGGGCAACGAACTTTCCAAGCTGGTGCGGGTGCCGCGCATGGAGCGCGAGTCCGAGGAGCGCTGCGTGAGCCTCGTGGGCATCGCCGGGGCGGGCAAGTCCACCCTGGGGGAGGCCCTGGGCCGACGCCTGGGCTGGGCCCACGTGGACACGGACCGCCTGCTGGAGGCGTACTACGGCGTGCCCCTCCAGGAGATCATGGACAACGCAGGGCTGGAGGGCTTCCTCGCCGCAGAGGAGCACCTCGCCGCCAACCTGCGGCTGAACAGGACGGTCATCTCCACCGGGGGCTCGGTGGTCTACTCCGCGGCCGCCGTGGCGCGCCTGCGGGAGCTGGGCCCGGTGGTCCACCTGCACGTGGGGCTGACCACCTTCGAGGCCCGCGTGGGCGACGGCTCCGGCAGGGGCCTGGCCATAGGCGAGAAGACCCGCGCCGAGCTCTGGGCCGAGCGCGAACCCCTCTACCGCGCGGCGTCGGACCTCGCCCTGGCCACGGACGAACTCTCCCCGGACGAATGTCTGGAGCGGCTGGCCGCCTGGCTGGCGGAGCGGGGCATCCCCGAGAAGGCGCAAGCATGAGGCGCTCCACCCCGGCGGCCGTGTTCCGCAAGCTGGCCGCGCTCTACGGGCGCATGGCCGAGGCCTACGCCGCCCACGCGGCGGACGTGGGCCTGAGTTGCGAGGGCTGCCAGGACAACTGCTGCCTGAGCTACTTCCAGCACCACACCCACGTGGAGTGGGCCTACCTCATGAAGGGCATGGCCGGGCTCGACGAACCCACGCGCGGACGCTACGTCCGCCGGGCCGAGGAATACGTGGCCCGGGCACGGCGAGAGCTGGCCGGGGGCGCGAGCCCGCGCATCATGTGCCCGCTCAACGACGACGGCCGCTGCGGCATGTATGAACACCGCCTGATGATCTGCCGTTTGCACGGCGTGCCCAATGTCATCGTCCAGCCCAGCGGCCGGGCCGTGAAGTTCGCTGGCTGCTGGCGCACCCAGGAGCTGACCAGCGGCATGGACAACCCGCCGCTCCTCGACAGGACGAAGCTCTACACGGACCTGGTGAAGCTGGAGATGGAGTTCGTGGGGCCGAAGCTGCGTTCCCTGCCCCGCGTGGACCTGACCCTGGCCGAGATGATCGTCCTGGGCCCGCCGCAGCTCGGCTGAGCCGCCGCGCCCGATATTTGCCCGCCCATTACCTGGCCACCCGATACCTGCCTCCACGGCACGGGCCACACGACACGGACCACACGGCACGGGCCACACGGCACGGGGCACACGACACGGGGCACACGACACGGGGCCGCACGCCGCCGGGCCGCGCCAGGCAGCCTGAGCTGCCGCACCTTCGGGCCGCATAGTTGGGCCGCATAGTTGGGCCGCAGGGTTGGGCCGCAGGGTTGGCCGAACGCCCGGCACGCCCGCACGTCCCGTCCAGGGTCCCCAAGCGCCTGTCCGCATAGTCGGCCACAGAGTCGGCCGCATTATCGGCGCAGAGTCGGCCGCAAAGTCGGCCAACATGTCGGCCTGCATGTCGGCCTGCTCGCGGCCTGTACGATCCGCCACCCCCGCCCCCGGCCATGCGGAACCGCCTGCGGCTTCATGGCGATTCCGTGACGATACCCACGACACCGCTCTTCACCATTGACAAATCCGCATATGCGGATACGTTGGCTTCCATGGAACACATGGCGGAACAATTCAAGGCCCTGGCGGACCCCACCCGGCTGCGCATCGTCCGGCTGCTGCTGCACGGCGAGCTGTGCGTCTGCGACCTCATGGAGGCCCTCGGCATTCCCCAGTCGAGCATCTCCCGGCACATGGCCGTGCTCAAGCGGGGCGGCTGGGTGCGCGGCAAGCGGTGCGGCAAGTGGGTCCACTACCTGCTTGTGGAAACCGGCGACCCTCTGTGCACCGAGGTTCGCGCCGGGGTGCTGGCCGCCCTGCGCGAGGAGCTCGCCCGCCTGCCCCAGGCCCGGGAAGACCACGCCCGCCTGCTCGCCTACCTCGAAACCAAACAACCCGACGACTGCGCCTGAGCGCACCGGAGGAGCCCCATGCCACCAACCGCCCAGGGACGCCTGTCCTTTCTCGATCGCTACCTCACCCTCTGGATTTTCCTGGCCATGTTCGCCGGGGTGGCCGCCGGGGCCCTCTGGCCGGGCATCAAGGAGGCGGTCAACGGCTTCCAGGTGGGCACCACCAACATCCCCATCGCCGTGGGGCTCATCCTCATGATGTACCCGCCCCTGGCCAAGGTGAAATACGAGCGCCTCGGCCGGGTGTTCCGCAACCGCAAGGTGCTCGCCCTCTCCCTGGTCCAGAACTGGGTCATCGGCCCGCTGCTCATGTTCGGGCTGGCCGTGGCGCTGCTCTCCGGCCACCATGAATACATGGTCGGGCTCATCCTCATCGGCCTGGCCCGGTGCATCGCCATGGTCATCGTCTGGAACGACCTGGCACGAGGCGACACGGAATACTGCGCCGGGCTGGTGGCCTTCAACTCGGTGTTCCAGGTACTCTTCTTCCCGGCGTACGCGTACCTCTTCATCACGGTGCTGCCGGGCTGGTTCGGCCTGGAGGGCGCGGTGGTGGACATCTCCCTCGGGCAGATAGCCGAGAGCGTGCTGCTCTACCTCGGGGTGCCCTTCCTGGCGGGCATGCTCACGCGGTTCGCCGGGCTCAAGCTCAAGGGCCGGGAATGGTACGAGCGGTCGTTTCTCCCGCGCATCAGCCCGCTGACCCTGGTGTTCCTGCTGTTCACCATCCTCGTCATGTTCTCCCTCAAGGGCGACAGGATGCTGGAGCTGCCGCTGGACGTGCTGCGCGTGGCCCTGCCGCTGAGCATCTACTTTCTGGTCATGTTCCTGGTTTCCTTCTACCTTTCCTGGAAGGCGGACGCCACCTACGAGCAGGCCGCCACCCTGAGCTTCACGGCGGCGTCCAACAACTTCGAGCTGGCCATCGCCGTGGCCATCGCCGTGTTCGGCATCGATTCCGGCGTGGCCTTCGCGGCGGTCATCGGCCCGCTGGTGGAGGTGCCCGTGCTCATCGGGCTGGTGCATGTGGCCCTGCGGCTGCGGGCGCGGCACTTCCCGCACGCGGTGGTCATTGGCGGAGGCGAGGGCGGGGGCGAGGCGCACGTCCGCCAGGATTCCGCCCTGCCGGGCTAGGGGGCGAAACCGAACGAACGAGACGGAGACACCCGCATGAACATCCTCTTCCTGTGCACCGGAAACTCCTGCCGCAGCCAGATGGCCGAGGGCTGGGCGCGCCAGCTCAAGGCCCATGCGTTCACGGCGTATTCCGCCGGGATCGAGCGGCACGGGCTCAACCCGCTGGCGGTCCGGGCCATGGCCGAGGCCGGGGTGGACATCTCGGCCCAGCGCTCCAAGACCACGGACGAGCTGCCCCCGGACCTGGCCTTCGACTACGTGATCACGGTCTGCGGGCATGCGGGCGAGCACTGCCCGTTCTTCCCGGCCACCACGCGCGTCGTGCGCGCCGGGTTCGACGACCCTCCCGCCCTGGCCAGGAACGCGGCAAGCGAAGAGGAGGCCATGGCCCACTACCGCCGCGTGCGCGACGAGATCCGGGCCTTCGTGGCCACCCTGCCCGAGAGCCTCGAAGGCTAGAAAGACCTCACCGCCCGGCCCGGCCCACGGCCGCGTCGAGGTATTTCCTGGCGAAGTCGAATTCCTTGTAGGCGTCGGCGAATTGCAGGAATATCTCCTGGAGGAAGGCCCGGCGGATGCGCTCCGCATGCGCCCGCCGCTGCGCCACGCGCGCGCTCCCGCCAAGGCGGCGCACAAAGGCGAGCAGCTCCCCGGCCCGATTGGCGAAGCGGTGGTTGGCGTCCACCAGCGCGTGCCCGGCCCGGGCCACCCGCTCCACCCGCGCCGGATGGGCCAGCAGCTCCTCCACCAGGGCCGCGAGCCCGTCCATGTTTCGCGGGTCGTAGGTGAAGAGATGGCGCCCCGGCTCGAACAGCTCCCCGAAGCCGTGGGCCACCGTGGGCGTCAGCAGGCAGGCCCCGCAGGCCAGGGCCTCGAACACGCGGAAGTTGAGATCGCCGCGCTCGGCGATGTTCAGCGCCAGGCGCGCCCGGGGGAAGAGCTCGGCGAAGCGCCCCTTGCGCACCGCCAACCCCGGCACCCGCTCGCCCAGGCGCTGGAGGAACGCGTGCCGCTTGGGCGTGGTGCCCTTGTCCACGTTGCCCGCGAAGAGCAGGTCCCACTGCTTGGGCGCGGTCCAGTCGGGCTGGTGCGCGTCCTGCGCGGCGGGGGGAATCCAGAGCAGACCGTCGTCGCCATGGCGCAGTCGGAAGCGGCCCATGTGCCCCTTGAGGCTCACGCCCACGAAGTCGAAGGCCTGGGCGTAGAACGGGTACCAGGCGTGGATGTGCGTGTCGATGGCGTAGAACCCCGTGAGGCAGGGCCAGTCCTCCAACCCCACGAAGGGGGCCGGGCGGCTGGTGTCCGCGTAGATCGCCAGGTCGGGCTCGAAGCCCGTGCGCTCGCAGACGTCCTCCCAGGTCAGGGCCATGGGCCGGTCGTGGGGGATGCGTCGGCAGTCGAGCCCCAGGCGGCCCAGGTGCGGCTGGAAGAAGGCATTGCCCAGCCAGGCCACGTTCCGGATGTCGTCTGGGTTGGCCATGGCGCTCACTCCCCGGCGCGAACGCGCAGGAATGCGATGAATTCATTGATGTTATTGCTTCTGGCCAGGATGTATTCGGCGATGAATTCCTCGTGGGTGAGCATGCGCCCGTACACGGGGTAGCGCGCCTCGGCGTGGGCGAATTCCAGGCCGAAGTGGCGGCCCACGGCCGGATGCACGGGCCAGCGGAACTCGGGGTGCAGCTCGGGCATGGCCGCCTCCACCCCCTCGGGCGGCTCGGAGAGCCCGAGCCGCTCCAGCACCCGCCGCCCGAGCCAGCAGAGCATCCCGTGGCCGGGGTGGTTCACGGTGTTGAAAAGCATGGAACCCCGGAAGCGGGCCAGCAATTCGTCCACGTGGCGGATGTCCGCGTGCCGCTCCTTGGCGCGCTCGCGCTGGATGGAGAGGGCCAGGGCCGCGTCCAGGTCGTGGGCGGCCACCACCTTGGTGTGCAGGTAGATGCGCGCCACCTCGCGCGGGGGCAGCCCCTTGTCCAGCAGCTGGTCCACCAGCCCGTCGGGGTAGTCCATGGACGCATTGCTCTTCCAAAACGGCCAGTACGCCTTGAGGAACATGGGCGGCACGGCCAGGCGCGCGGCCCCGGGCCCCAGCCGCGCCAGCAGCGCTGCGGAGGCCAGCTCCCCCCAGTTCCCGCCCAGGTGCTGGTAGAGGAACACCTCGCAGCGGGCCAGGGCCTCGGCGGGCACGGGTTCGCGGGTATAGTTGGTGAAGAGCCGCACCTCGTGCCGGGC
>JBFWJM010000191.1:0-6492 GCA_050253205.1 Desulfovibrionaceae bacterium | reverse complement strand
CCCCATCGTCATGCAGGGGTACTACAAGGCCCCCAGGCTCACGGAGGAAACCCTCCAGGACGGCTGGCTGCGCACGGGCGACCTGGGCAACCTGGACGCGGACGGCTACCTCTACATCCGGGGCCGCAGCAAGAACGTGGTGCTGGGCCCCTCCGGGGAGAACATCTACCCCGAGGAGATCGAGTCCGTCATCAACCAGAACGAATACGTCATCGAGTCGCTGGTCTACCGCCAGGACGGCAAGCTCACGGCGCGCGTGCACCTGAACTACGAGCTGCTGGAGCAGGGCCCGCTGAAGAGCAGGAAGCTCATCGAATCCGACGTCCGGGCCAAGGTGCTGGACCTGCTGGAGACCATCCGCCAGGAGGCCAACAAGACCGCCGCGAACTTCGCCAAGGTGGTGCAGATCATCGAGCACACCGAGCCCTTCGAGAAGACGCCCACCCAGAAGATCAAGCGGTATCTCTACGTGGACCCGGAGGAGAACGGCATCGCCTGAGCCCCCGGCCGGAGCTCGTCCGGCCAGTCCGCCCCCGGCTCCAGCCGGGCCGCGAACCCCTCGAACGAGATCGCCCTGTGGTGGAGCATGAGCCTGCCATGGGGCGATTGCCCTTGCCGCCCGTCCCCGTAAAGCCCGTCACCCATAATGGGAAAGCCCGCGTGGGCCAGGTGCGCGCGTATCTGATGGCGCGCTCCCCGGTGGATCACCACGCGGACCAGGGTGCTGCCCGTGGCGGGGTCGTGCCCAAGGGGGGTCACGGCCGTGCGCCGCGCGGGGTCCGGGTTCTGCTCCGGCAGCACGCGCACCCGCGCCCGGTCCGCCATGTCGATGGCCGCTGCGATGACGACCCCGGCGGCCAGCCGCCCGCGCACCACGGCGAGGTATTCCTTCTCCACCGCGCCCGCACGCTCCAGCTCGCGGAAGCGCGCCGCCGCGCCCTTGCCGAAGGCCGCGAGCACGAAGCCCGAGGTTTCCCGGTCCAGCCGATTGAGCAGCACCGGACGCTCGCCAGGGAAGAGCGCCGGAAGCGCCGCCTCCACGCTGGGCCCGCCCCCGCCCCGGAGCGCGGCACTGTGTACGCCGCAGGGCTTGGCCATGGCCGCGTAATCCGCAGAACGTTTGATGATGGTAACGCCGGGGGCAATCGCCCCCTGCGGCCCGCCGTCCGCACCTTCTCCCCGCAGCTCCGGCACTTCCGGCACCTCCAGCACCTGGCCGACGCGCACCCGCGCTCCCGGCCTGGCCGTGGCACCGTCCAGGGTGGCGCGGCCCGTCTCGATAAGCCGCCTGCGCAGGCGCAGCGAGGCCCCGGGCAGCAGCGACGAGAGCGCCGCGTCGAGCCGCTTCCCGGCCAGGGCGTCGCCCGCCACGAGGCGGAGGGTGTCGGGTTCCGGGGTCATGCCCGGGCCATACCCGGCCACCGCCCGGGAGGCAAGAGGTCTTTGACGACAATGGGGAAAGCGGCTAGCCTTGCGCCCTGAACCTCCAACCAGCGACCGAAACGAACGACCCGCCCCGCGCCCCCTTTCAGGAGACCTCCATGCGCCCACAGAACGACCTCACCGGATACCTCTACGTGCTCGCCGCCGCCACCATGTGGGGCGTCATCGGCCCGCTGTGCACGTTCATCTTCCGCGAGGGGGTCAGCCCGCTGGAGACGGCCTTCTGGCGCGCGGCCTTCGGCTGGGTGTTCTTCCTGGCGCACGCCAGGGTCAACCGCCAGGTCCGCGTGCGGGCCAGCGACCTGCCCGTGCTCGTGGGCTTCGGGCTCGTGTGCATCTCCGTGTTCTACGGCTCCTACCAGGTGGCCATCAGCGAGGTGGGCGTGGGCATGGCGGCCGTGCTGCTCTATACGGCCCCGGCCTGGGTGGCGCTGCTCTCGCGCCTGGTGCTGGGCGAGCGCATCGACCTGGCCAAGGCCGCCTGCGTGGGCATGACCGTGGCCGGGGTCGGGCTCATCAGCCTCGGGCCGCAGCTCATCGGCGGCGAGGGTGTGCGCCTGGGGGCGCTGGGCCTCGGCACGGGCCTGCTCTCCGGGTTCACCTACGCCCTGTACTACATCTTCGGGAAGAAGTTCCTGCACCGCTACGCCACGCCCACCATCTTCGTCTACGCCATGCCCGCCGGGGCGCTGACCATCCTGCCCTTCGTGGAGTTCAGCCACAAGACGCCCCTGGCCTGGGCGCTGCTGCTGCTCATGGCCTTCATCACGGCGTACGGCGCGTTCTCCGCGTATTACGCCGGGCTCAAGCGCCTGGAGGCCACGCGCGCGGCGGTGGTGGCCACCCTGGAGCCCATGGTGGCGGCGGCGTTCGGCTTCGCGCTCTTTGGCGAGCGGTTCGGGGGTTCGGGCTGGTTCGGCTCCGCCCTGGTCATCGGCGCGGTGCTCATCGTCATCCTCGCCGGGCGCAGGAAGCCCCCCGTCTCGCGCGATCCCATGGACGAGCAGGAAGGGGCGGACACGGCCAAGGAGGCCGCGTGAGCGAGCTCAAGCGGCTCAAGGCGGCCGCCGGGTCCGGCAAGACCCACGCCCTCACCGCGCGCTTTCTCGACCTGCTCTCCGGCGCGGGCGGCGAGGACGGCCGCCGGGCCTGCTCCCTGGCCCAGGGCGGCAATGGGGCCGAAGGCGGGGACGGCGGCTACTGCTGGCCGGAGATTCTCGCCGCCACCTTCACCAACAAGGCCGCCGCAGAGATGAAGGAGCGGGTGGTCTCCGCGCTCAAGCGCGCCGCCCTGGAGATCCCCGACGGCCAGCGCGCGGACTGGCCCGCCAGAAAGGCCGAGGCCATGGTGGAGCGCATCCTGCGCCGCTACCACCAGCTCAACATCCGGACCATCGACAGCCTGCTCAACCTGCTGCTCACGGTCTTCGCCCTGGATGCGGGGCTCCCACCCGACTTCGAGCTGACCTTCGACGAGCGCGAGGCCTTCGGCGCGGCGCTCGACCGCATCGTGGCCGCCTGCGAGGCCGGGGACGACCAACTCATCGCCATGTACGACCAGGCCCTGGCGGGCATCCTGGAGCACGAACGCGGCGCGGGGGGCGAGCCCGTCTCGGGCTTCGCGCTCACGGAAAAGCTGCGCGCCAGGCTCCTGGAGCTGGCCAAGCTGCTGCTCCGGGAGGAGGCCGAACCCGAGACGGACCCGGAGCGGCTGGCCGCCATGCTCGTGCCGAGCTACGACGCCTACCGCGAGGCGGCCCGGGCGCTCATCGTCGGCGTGGAGGGCTCCGGGGCAGAGCCGCTCAAATATTTCGGGGAATTCCTCGGCCGCTGCCTGCCCTCGGAGCTCTTCGAGGGCTTGAACTGCTCGCTGACCTACGCCACCAAGCCCGCATTGGCGGACTGCGTGAAGAAGGCCTCCCGCGAGCGCCTCAGCGAAGACCACGAGCGATGCTACGCGGACTTCAAGGCGCGGCTGGAGGACTACCGCATCCGCCACGCCGTGCTGCACCGGGCGTACGCCATGGCCCCCTCCGTGGAGCTGGCGCGCCGGGCGCTCAAGGAGATGACGCGCATGGAACGGGCCTCGGGCCGGGTGCTGGCCCTGACCCTGCCGGGCCGGGTGCGCGGCCTGCTGGGGGGCGAGTTCGGCGTGCCGGACGCGTTCTGCCGCCTGGGGGCGAGGCTCCACCACCTGCTCCTGGACGAATTCCAGGACACCAGCCGCGAGCAGTGGGCCGCCATCACCCCCCTGGCCGAGGAGTGCCTGGCCAAGGGCGGCTCGCTGTTCTACGTGGGCGACGTGAAGCAGGCCATCTACGGCTGGCGCGGGGGCGACGCCTCGCTCTTCGACGAGGTGGCCGGGCAGCCGGGCCTGGCGGAGATGGTGGAGCAGCCGGAGCTGGGCAGCCTGGAGCACAACTGGCGCAGCCGCGAGCGGGTCGTGGACTTCAACAACGATTTCTTCACCCGGCTCACGGGAGGCGACGCGGCCTACGCCCTGGCCGACGCCCTGGCCGACGAGGTGCTCCCCAAGGCCCCGCCCGAGAGCCGCGAGCGCTTCGCCCGGCTGCTCCGCGCGGCGTACGAGAGCCCGGCGCAGCTCCTGCCCGATGGGCGCGACCGCTCCGGCGGGTACGTGCGGCTCTCGCTGCTTCCCGGAGGGACGGCCGAGGACGTGGCCGCGCAGGCCCTGGAGGCCGCCGGAGACCTCGTGGAGGAGCTCCTCGGCCGCCGCCCGGCCTCGGACGTTTGCCTGCTGGTGCGCAACAACATCCACGCCGGGCTGCTCTGCGACGAACTGGTGCGCCGGGGCGTGCCCGTGGTCACGGAGTCGAGCCTCAAGCTCAAGGCCCACCCCGTGCCCCGGCAGCTCGCCGCGCTGCTGGCCGTGGTGGACTACCCGGCGGACGACGCGGCCTTCGCCGAATTCATCACCGGGGACCTGTTCCTGCGCGCGGCCGGGCTCGGCGGTGCCGAGATTCTGGACTGGATGGCCGGGCGCGGCCCCGGGCCGCTGCACCTCGCCTTCCGCGAGGCGTTCCCCGATGCGTGGAAGCGGGTGCTCGGCCCGTTCGTCTCCAAGGCCGGACTCATGACCCCCTACGACCTGGCCAGCGACGCCGCCCGCCTGCTGCGCGCCACGCACGCGCACCCGGGCTGCGAGCTCTTCCTGAAGCGGTTCCTGGAGCTGGTGCACCGCGCGGGCGAGGCCGGGGCCGCCACGCTCACGGATTTCCTGGACCTCTGGAACGAACGGGGCGACGAGGAGACCGTGCCCCTGCCCGAGTCCCTGGACGCGGTGCGCATCATGACCGGGCACAAGGCCAAGGGGCTCCAGTTTCCGGTGGTGGCCGTGCCGTTTACCTACTGGGGCAGGCGGCCCGGGCCCCCGCCGCCCGTCCTGGTGGAGCTGGACGGCCAATGCGTGCTCACCGGGCTGGCGGCGGAGCTCGGCGCGCCGCACTACGACGCCCAGGCCGACCGGGCCCTGGAGGAGGTCAACCTGCTCTACGTGGCCTGCACCCGGGCCGAGGAGGAGCTTTACGTCTTCCTGCCGGACGAGACCCCGAAGAGTGGGGGCGGGGCGGCCCTGGCCGCGCTCAAGCTCCTGCACCCCCTGGACCCGGCCCACCCGGAATACGAGCTGGGCGAGCCGGAACGCGCTCCTCGTCATACTCCAAGCCGCGCCCCAGATATCGCCCCAGATATCGCCCCAGATATTGCACCCGACCTCGCCCCCGACCTCGCCCCTGGCCCCGCAGCCGCCGAGACGGCGGGAGCGCTCCACCAGGGGAACACGGAGGCGGAGCAGGGCCCCGGGCTCATGGCCTGGCTGCCCCGGCTGCGCGTGTATCGGCACATGGAGGAAGGAGCGGAGGGAACCCTTTCCGCCACGCTGCGCGGCGAGGCGGCCCACCGCGCCGTGGAGCTGCTCTCCGGGCGGGGCGCGCCCTTCCGCCCCGTGGACCTCGCCCGAGCCCGCGCCCTGGCCATGAGCGACTTCCCGGCCCTGGCCGCCCTGCCGGAGGAGGACCGCGCCCGGCTGGAGGCGGACATGGACGCCATGCTCGCCTGGGTGGCCGCCCACGGCGAACTGCCCGGGCTGCTGGCCAGCGGCGAGGCGGAGCTGCCCATGATCGACGCGGAGGGCGGCCTGCGCCGGGCGGACTTCGTGCACCTGGGCGAGGACGAGAGCGTGGTCCTGGAGCTGAAGACAGGGGCCAGGAACCCGGACCACGCCCGGCAGCTCGGCGAATATCTCGACATCCTGGCCACGGCCCGGCCCGGCAGGCCCGCGCGCGGCCTGCTCGTCTACCTCGACCTGCGCGAAACCGAAGCCGTCCGCAGGACGCCACCGGAGGCGAGCGCATGACCCGCGCCGTGAAGATCATCGACTGGCGGGCGGACTTCATCGCCGGGCTCGGGCGCTTCAGCCTCGGGCTGGACCCGGAGCGCACGCTGATCCTCTTTCCGCACAACCGCCCCGCCCGGCACCTCAAGGCCTGGTACAAGACCTCGCCGGAGGTGGCCCGGCCGCGCCTGCTGCCGCGCATGGCCGCCTTCGACGCCTTTGTGCAGGGCCTGCGCCGGCGCCTCTCCGACAACGCCCCCATGCAGGCCGGGCGGCTCGACCAGGCCGGGCTGCTGCTCGACGTGGTCCGCAGCGTGGCCCTGGAGGACGGCCCCCTCTCCCGCCTGCCGCTCACGCCGGACGACTTCCTACCCTGGGGCGTGCGGCTCGCCGCGCTCATGGAAGACCTGCTGCGCCAGGGCGTGACCCCGCGCAACCTCGCGCACCTGGGCGGCGAGGTGACGCCCTGGGCCGCCGCGCTGCTGGCCCGCCTGGGCGACATCGCCTCGGCCTACGTGCGCGGCCTGGAGGACCGGGGCTGGACCACCCCGGGGCTCGACCACCGCTTCCTCGCCGGGCACCTGGACCGCGTGGCCGGGGCCCTGGCCGGGACCACCGTGGCGGCGGCGGGGTTCTACGCCCTCTCGGGCACGGAGCGGCTGCTCTTCAAGAGGCTCTGGGACGAGGGCGGGCTG
>JBFWJM010000190.1:0-6563 GCA_050253205.1 Desulfovibrionaceae bacterium | reverse complement strand
AGAGGGAAGCCCATAAAAGGAGCTATATTTTTCAAATAAATCTGAACCGATATAGCCCCGGATCAAAGTGCAAGTTTCAGATGACAGACGACTTTCTCCTCTTGGAAGCTCCAAAAGAGCATTGAGATCCGCCCATGAGAGGTACACGTCAAAGGTGTCCCCAGATTCATCTGCCGCAGGAAAATCGACCAACACGTACTGCTCAAGTTGCAACGGATTATCAGCCTCCTGAGCATGGTATGTGTAAATAGTCCTTATCTTGTTTGCTTTGTTGTGGTGCCTCGCATTCCTTACTGCACATATAAAAGCCAACGCATCAATCTTATTCCAGTCAATATCACCTTCTTTGTTCTCTTTTTGAATCGCATCTCTAAGGCTGTGAAAAGCATTCAGGACCGATGACACTGCAGATTCAATATTCCCGACAGCCTCATGCCTATCAGTCACTAGCAGACCAAATCGGTTAGCACGGGCATCGGCTTCGAGCAATATACGAAGACTCTGAGCTAAATCTTCAAAAGCTGATGTGATTAGCGACATCTAAACCTCATTAACAATTACTATAACTATTTTTAATGCTGCAATAGGAGATCAGCAGACAAGCAGCAAAGAAGAATGGACAGCCACATGGTTCTTGCCCCGGAAGCTTAAACCACTCCTACTCAAACCGTCCGTACATGGCTTCGTGGCACTCACGAAGAAACGCCAACATCTCGGCGTAGTCGCCGCTCTCGTAGAACCGGATCATGCCTGCGTTGTATTCGACCAGCCGCTTGGCGGGAACGGACAGCGGCGCATAGCCGTTGCTCATCAAGTGGCCGTTGAGCATAAGCAGGCCTGTTCGCTTATTGGCATCCCAGAAGAACTGGTTGCGGGCGAAATCGAGGTGCAGACGATAGGCCTGCTCACACACGTTCTCAATCTTCAGTATCACGTTGATCACGCTTGCGAAAATATCGTCAAGCTCGCTAGCTTTAGGCGGTTTATATTCAGTCCCGGCGATGCCTACCTGCCCCGAGCGGAACTGGCCGGGGTCGAGTGCCTCGCCATGGCCAAGAACAGCCTGGATAGCACAGGCCACCTCCTTGGTCAGGTTGAACGTGTCCTCCTTGACCATCTCGATAAGCAATTCCCATCCAAGCTTTTGCTGCTTAAGCTTTTCAACGTCCGAGACCTTGTGCCCACCGACCGTCACCCCCTGAAGGTAGGTCTGCACCTCGGGCATGGTGAAGGGCATGCCTTCAAGGCTCTGCACGTCGAACACGAGCTCGGCAAAAACCTTCCGGGCAATGAATAATGCTTTTTCCTTGTCCTTCTTCATATTCACTCCTCCCGCTCAGATAACAACCTCACGGGTTTAGACAAAATGTCTCGAATCAGAGATGGAGTCAACCACTCAACTATGTATCACCTCCACCACCACATCCAGGAACCGCCTGACCTTCTCCCGGCTGAGCGCCATCATCCCCGGCATCTTCGCCAGCTCCCTCAACCGGAAGCAGCCCCATTCCGCGTTCTTGAAATCGCCGTCTAGGACGATGCAGCCGTAGAACAGCCCATGGCCATCGCTCTTGATAGCCATCCAGTGCGATACGCCACGGAAGAAATGCAGCCCGACTTCCTTATCATCGAACGGGACGCCGTCCGTCTCGCCTATCCGGGGCATCTCGGCCATGAACGACTCGAACTTGCCGCTCATGCGCCATCCCGCCCGATAGTCCCGATCCCGATGTCGCCGAACCGCCTCACGGTCCACTTGCAGTCCAGCACGACCTCCATGCCCCACAGCCTGACCTCCTTCAGTTCCTCCCAGGAGAAGTAGCCACATTCGGCGTTCAGTGCCCCCGGTACAGGGTCGCCCCGCCGCAGGGTGCCCTGGGCAAGCCAATACGACATATATTCCATGGCACAGTGTCGCGGAGAGGAACACTCCTCCGCAGAGCCCCCACGCACCGGATGGCGCTGCACGAACGTTCCAAAAGCGAGAGTAACCAAGCAATTTTCCTTCATTTATTGACGGTTGCCGCCACCATCTCCCGCCTTTTCCAACCCCCGAGGCCCATTTCCCCACATGACGTGAGTGAACCAATCGCCACCGCAATGAAGGGCAGCGCCCGTCGGTTTGCGACACTTCTCACTGGAGACGCAGAGCATCGCCTGGACAGCAACGACATTTTCTGCTCTGATATATCTATTGAGAGATGTCTCCCGCAGGCAGCGGAAGCAATGCGCCCTGCCGAGCGGCCTTGCCGACCAGTATAACACCACGACCCGGCAAGGCGAGGGACGGACGAACCTCCAGGCGAGGCTGGATTCCATGGGGCACCCGAAGAGTTTGGCCTGCGGCGCGTTTTTACGCGGCACGATGTTCCCGGCGAGTGCACTCGCCCTGCTGCTCGCCTGCGCGCTCGCGGCGATGTGGCCGCCCCCGGCAATGGCCGCCCCGGACCCAGCCCTCAACCTGACCCCGGAGGAGCTCGCCTGGCTCGACGAAAACAAGGGGACCATCCGCTACGGCCCGAACCCCAACTGGCCCCCGGGCGACTACATGGAGAACGGGGAGCACAAGGGAATCGTCGCGGACTACGTGAGCATTTTCGAGAGCAAGCTCGGCATCCGCTTCCAGCGCGTCTATTACGACGACTGGGACAGCTTCTACCATGGTCTGATGACCGGGGAATACGACCTCGTGGGTGCCTGCCAGGAAACCGAGGAGCGCAGGAAGGTTCTCGCATTCACCGAACCCTTCCTGACGACGCGGCTCGCCGTGCTCACCAGAACCACGAGCCCGCGCATGCGCTCGCTGGACGACCACAACACCATGTCCATCACCGGAATCGAGGGATATTCCAGCCTGGAATACCTGAGGAGCCGATACCCCGGGGTCAGGGTCGTCAACTGCGACGACGACCTGACCGTGCTGCTGAAGGTTTCCGCCGGAGTGGCGGACGGCGCCGTGGCGGACTACATGCAGGCCAGCTACCTCGTGAACAAGTACGGCATCACGAACCTCAGGTACGAAGCGGAGCTCGACTACCACTGGGACCTCCGGTTCGCCATCAACCGGGAAAAGGCCCCGCTCCGCTCCATCCTCGACAAGGTCCTCAAGACCATCACCGAAGACGAGCGCAGGGCGATCTACAACAAGTGGGTCGGCATCCGGCTGGAGCATAATCCCGGCTTCCTTGAACGCAACATCGAGATCGTCACGGTCTTTTTCGCGCTGATCCTGTTCCTGCTCGTCGCCGTGACGATATTCAACCGGTCCCTGCACAGGCAGGTCGCCATCCGGACCAGCGAGCTGAAGAAGAACGAACAGGTGCTGCAAAACGCCAAGGAATCCGCCGAGGCCGCCAGCAAGGCCAAGTCCGAATTCCTGGCCAACATGAGCCATGAGATCCGCACCCCGCTCAACGGCATCCTGGGCATGCTCCAGCTCATCCGCACCACGCCCCTCAACGAGGAACAGACGGAATATGTCGAGACCGCCATCAAATCCAGCGGCCGCCTCACCCGGCTCCTTTCCGACATCCTCGACCTCTCACGGGTGGAGGCGAACCGGTTCGAGATCATCAGGCGGGCCTTCGACCCCAGGGATGCCGTGGACTCCATCGTCCAGCTCTTCCGGCCGAGCGCGCGGGAAAAGGGGCTGGACTTCCGCGTCACCTACCACCCCGACATCCCGCCGAGGCTGCTCGGGGACGCTCCGCGCCTGCAGCAGGTCCTCGGCAACATCGTCGGCAACGCCATCAAATTCACCAAGACGGGAAGCATCGAGGTCAACGTCCACCTCCTGCCCGCGAACGCACGGCAGGAGTGCCGGGTGCTCTTCTCCATCGCCGACACAGGAATTGGCATCGACGAAGAGGAGCTGGGCACGCTCTTCACGCCCTTCACCCAGCTGGAAGCCAGCTACTCCCGCCAGTATCAGGGGGCCGGGCTCGGGCTGTCCATCACCAAGCGCCTCACCGCGCTCATGGGCGGGACCATAGCCGTGGAAAGCGAAAAAGGCGTGGGCACGACGTTCCACGTCAGCATCCCCTTCTTCGTGGCGGATGCCTCTCCCGGCGACGATACCGTGACGACGGTTCCCGAGGCCCCTGTCCCCGCCGCCCCGCTGCGGGTGCTCATCGTCGAGGACGACGCGGTGAACCGCTTCGCCGCGAAAAGGATCGTCAAGCGCCTGGGCCATGAAGCCCTGGCCGCCATGGACGGGCTCGAAGCCCTGGAGGTGCTGCGCATGCAGGCGGTGGACCTCATCCTCATGGACGTGCAGATGCCCGTCATGGACGGTGTGGAAGCCACCAGGCGCATCCGCAACGGCGAGGCCGGGGAAACCCACCGGGCCATCCCCATCATCGCCATGACGGCCTACACCATGGCCGGAGACAGGGAGACCTTCCTCGCCTCCTCCATGAACGACTACCTCGCCAAGCCCGTGAACATGGAGAGCCTGCGCTCCGCCCTGCTCCGGGCGGCCGCCACGCACCGGACGCAGTAGCCCCCCGGGCGTATTGCGCCGGGAAATTCGGCTGCGATCATGCGGGTGAATGCGCCCATGGCCGCATTTGCGCTCTGTGCTGGTCATGCGTGCTATTTTTTTCTTCCACCAACATGCTCCAGACACCTTGTTTTGCCATCTTTCCCTCGTTTCGGCACCAAATGGCCGCATCAATCAAAATCTCTTCCGTTTCTATCGATAGCTTATTCCAATTTGAAACATAGATGTAATAAATAGCTAACCCCCTCAAAACAGGCCCGAACTCCCCCAAAACCACCCCCCGGGCAGGGTGCAAAGTGTCGACACGACCATACGTGCTCATTTTAATATATTGCAATAATTGATTTTTATCATAACATACCCCTGAAAACCCACTATCGGTGCAACATATCGCCGTGCCGAATCCGACACAGCGCAACCAAGGAGGCCATCCCATGAAATGTGACCGCCGAAGATTCATGAAGCTCGCCGCCTCGTCGGCGGCGTATCTCTCCCTCGCCCAGTTGGGCGTCAGCCTGACGCCTATCAAGAGCTACGCAGCCGGGCTGAAGATCGACGGGGCCAAGGAAGTGTTCACCGTCTGCCCGTTCTGTTCCGTGAGCTGCTTCGCCATCGGCTACGTCAAGAACGGCAAGCTGGTGAGCGTCGAGGGCGACCCGGACTACCCCATCAACGAGGGTTCGCTGTGTGCCAAGGGCGCGGCCATGTTCTCCATGACCACCTCGCACCACAGGGTGCAAAAGCCCATGTACCGCGCGCCGTTCAGCGACAAGTGGGAGGAGAAGAGCTGGGATTGGATCATCGAGCGCATCGCCCGCAAGGTGAAGGAAACGCGCGACAAGCAGTTCGTGGCCAAGAACAAGGCCGGGCGGCAGGTCAATCGGCTGGAGTCCATGTTCCTCATGGGCACCTCCCACGCCAGCAACGAGGAATGTGCCCTCACCCACCAGTTCGCCCGGGGGCTCGGCGTGGTGCACATGGACCACCAGGCGCGCGTCTGCCACAGCTCCACCGTGGCCGCGCTGGGTGAGAGCTTCGGCCGCGGCGCCATGACCAACCACTGGATCGACATCAAGAACGCCGACTCCATCCTGATCATGGGCAGCAACGCCGCCGAGCACCACCCCATCTCCTTCAAGTGGGTGCTGCGCGCCAAGGACAAGGGCGCCACCGTCATGCACGTGGACCCGAAGTTCTCGCGCACCTCGGCCAGGGCCGACTTCCACGTTCCCCTGCGCTCCGGTACGGACATCGCCTTCCTCGGCGGCATGATCAAGTACATCATCGACAACGAGAAGTACTTCAAGGAGTACGTCACCGAGTACACCAACGCCTCGATCATCGTGGGCAAGGACTTCGACTTCAAGGACGGCCTGTTCTCGGGCTATGATCCCAAGACCCGCACCTACGACAAGAGCAAATGGGCGCTGGACTTCGACGCCGACGGCGTGCCCAGGCGCGACAAGACCCTCAAGGACCCGCGCTGCGTGTTCCAGCTGCTCAAGAAGCACTACTCGCGCTACAGCCTGGACAAGGTCTCCGCCACCACGGGCGTGCCTGAGGAGACCCTGCTCAAGGTCTACAAGACCTACACCGCCACGGGCACCGGCACCAAGGCCGGAACCATCCTCTACGCCCTGGGCTGGACCCAGCACACCGTGGGCGTGCAGAACATCCGCACCTCCGGCATCATCCAGCTCCTGCTGGGCAACATCGGCATCGCTGGCGGCGGCATCAACGCCCTGCGCGGCGAGCCCAACGTGCAGGGCTCCACGGACCACGCCCTGCTCTACCACATCCTGCCCGGCTACATGGCCATGCCGTGCGACGAGTGGGACACCTACGAGAACTACAACAAGGCCAACACCCCGGTGAGCCACGACCCGCAGTCCGCCAACTGGTGGCAGCACAAGCCCAAGTACTTCGCCAGTCTGCTCAAGGGCTGGTTCGGCGACAACGCCACCAAGGACAACGGCTTCTGCTACGAGCTGCTGCCCAAGGTGGACAAGAACGGCGACTACTCCTACCTGTTCATGTTCGACCGCATGTACCGGGGCGAGAT
>JBFWJM010000189.1:0-6584 GCA_050253205.1 Desulfovibrionaceae bacterium | reverse complement strand
AGCGCGGAGCCGGGGTACGCCTCCAGGGCGGCGCGCACGGCCCCGGCGTCCGGGGAGTCGAGGCACAGCGGCGCGGAGAACCGCTCCACCAGGGCCTCGGTGAGCCGTGGCAGGAGCGCGGCCTCCTCCACGAGCGGCGCGCCCACGTTCACATCGAGGATGGGCGCGCCCGAGGCGAGCTGCTCCTCGGCGAACCGGAAGGCCGTCTCCAGCTCGCCGCGCTGGAGCTCCGCCGTGAGGTCCTTCTTGCCCGTGGGGTTGATGCGCTCGCCGATGATGGCCACCGGATGCCCGAGGCCCAGCGGCACCGAGCTCGACCTGGAGGTGAGCACCGTGAGCGCGGGCTCGGCGGGCTCGGGGCGCTTCCAGGTGATGCCCTCGCAGGCCCTGGCCAGGGCGCGGATGTGGTCCGGGCCCGTGCCGCAGCACCCGCCGATGAACTTGGCCCCCAGCTCGGCAAAGCGGCGCGACTGCTCCGCGAAGGGCTCGGGCCCCAGGCGGAACACGGTGTTGCCGTCCGCGTCGAGCTCGGGCAGGCCCGCATTGGCCGCCACGTAGAGCGGGGTGGAGAGGCGCGGGAGCATGGCCCGGACGACGTCCAGAATCTGCTCCGGCCCGGCGCTGCAATTGGTGGCCACCAGGTCCACGCCCATGTTCTGGACAGTGTCCACAAAGACCAGCGGGTCCGTGCCCGTGAGGGTGCGGCCGTTCTCGAAGGTCATGGAAATGCCCACGGGCAGGTCGCAGACCTCCCGCGCGGCCACCACCATGGCCCGGGCCTCGGCCAGGTCAAAGTGCGTCTCCCCGAGGATGAGGTCCGCCCCGCCCTCCACGCAGCCGCGGATCTGCTCCTTGAAGCACTCGACCATCTCGCGGAAGGACAGCTCCCCGAGCGGCCGGACGAAGAGCCCCGTGGGCCCGACGGACGCGGCCACGAAGCAGGCGTCCCCGGCACATTTGCGGGCCAGGCGGCACATCTCGCGGTTCAGCTCGAAGACGTCCGCCTCCAGGCCGATTTTGTGGGCGGTGCCGCCGAAGGTGTTGGTGGTGAGCACCTCGGCCCCGGCCGCGCGGTAGTCCGCATGCACCCCGCCCACCACCTCGGGGCTCTTGAGGCCGAAGAGCTCGGGGCTCATGCCCGGGGGCAGGCCGCGCTGCATGAGCAGGGTGCCGTAGCCGCCGTCGAAGAAGTGGATGCGCTCGTCGCGGAGCAGGCTCCTGAAATCCCGCATGGTCCGTCCTCCTTGGAATCGCCCGGGTTCGCCCGGAATCTCCTCTTGCTGCGGCCGACCGGGGTGCGGCCTTGCATGCGTATATCGACATATCTTGATATAGCTTGCGGGGCAAGCAAAATCTCCCCCACCCCACATTGGGGACACAGGGCAAGGGGAATGCCTTGGTGATCGGGGGGGCTGCGTTGGCGGCAGGCGGCTGGCGCGTTTCGGGGTGGGGCCAGCCCTCCGCGCAAGTCTCCAGCACGGCCGTGCAGCGCCTCCATACGCACCACAAGCCCCAAAATATAGAGACCCGTCTGCTTTTCATTGGACGGCATATAAATCTAAATATAAGCTGCCAACTAGAAACTTAATGGAGGTCGCTATGTCCATGACAGATCGCTTGAATGAACTTATGAAGGAAGCTAACGCATTCCGCTCAGCTTTAAATGCAATAATCGAATATGAAGAAATTGATCATGCTGTGGCACTTGGGGTGTCCCGTCAACTGATCGCAGACGGAGACACGAGCAAGCTCACAGACAAACAACTTAATGTGTTCAAACAACACATACTACCACTTTTGAATCCCAAATGCGGACACATTGAATGCCTCGGTGGAGGTAGTATCAGCATGTCCGACCTAGCAGAGGCATACGGGGATCAATTCGAGCTCGGTGGATTGTATTGTGAGGAGTGCAGGAACAGAGAATTCAGAATGCAGGATGCAATGTCGGACGATTGAATCATCTGTTTTAGTACAAACAGCTGATTGAAAGAGAAAGGCGGAGCGGCTTCCGGGGTCTCCCCTCCCGTCGCCGCCCCGCCCCTCCAAAAGGAACTTTTGCCGCAACAAGTCACTTCAGCAGGAGTGGAAGTCCTTGTTGATGTAGAAGCACAGGTCGAACAGGTTGTTGACCATCTCCTCCATGGCCTCGTCCCCGGCCTGGGAGGGCTTCTCCGCTCCCTGGCTGCGATTGACGATCTTGGAGAAGAGCAGGCCGATGAGCTGGTCGTCATAGGCCGTCCAATGCTTGCTGCCGGAGGCGAACTTTCTCTCGAAGCCCTGGTAGTACATGGCAGCATCCCCCTGTCCGTTTGCGGCCCGGGCCGGATCATGTCCGGGCCTTTGGGTTCGCGCCCGCTTGGCGCTTGCCTTCCCTATCGGCCGCGCCGGGATTCCTCTTTACCTGGGCGCGCGAAAAAAAAACCCACCCCATGCGGACGCGGCAAGGCCGCTCCCTCCCTTGACCCCCGCGCCCGACGGGGCAATGATGGCCCATTCTGGAAAAGGGGGAGCCGCCGCTTCGGTGCGAGGGCGTCATAAGGCATCGGGGGGGGGCATTGGGGGCATTGGGGGGGCATTAGGGTGCGACAGGGAACGGTCCGAGCATGGCCCCAGTATGACCCCAGCATGGCCCCGATATGGCCCCGATATGGCCCCGATATGGCCAAGGTGTGCCCGGCGCATGGCCGGGCGGCCTTCACCCCGCCGACACGCACCAAAACGCGCCCATGCGCATGACCCCGCACCGGGCGGGGGTTGCGGCAGGGCACCGCCCGCGCGCAATCCGTAACCTTGCGGAAGCGGGCAGTGTTCACGCAATCGTAACGCTTCCAACGCGTGTTTGCGACATGTTACAGGTAATCATCGCCGCCGAAGAACCGTCCCCGCAAGGAGGAAAACGTGCCCGGAGAACGCATTCTCATCGTTGAGGATCATGAGGATACCCGCGAGCTCTTGAAATACAACCTTGAGGCCGCCGGGTTCGAGGTGCGCACCGCCTCCGACGGCCACTCCGGCCTGGAGGCCGCCCGCGAGGGCCGCCCCGCCCTGGTCATCCTCGACCTCATGCTGCCCGGCATCGACGGGCTGGAGATCTGCCGCAGGCTCAAGAAGGAGCCCGGCACCTCGCAGACGCCCGTGATCATGCTCACGGCCAAGGGCGAGGAGGTGGACCGCATCGTGGGCCTGGAGCTCGGCGCGGACGACTACGTGGTCAAGCCCTTCTCCCCGCGCGAGCTCATGCTCCGCGTCAAGGCCGTGCTCCGCCGCGCCGTCAGCGGCGATGACGACAAGCCCTCCCTCTTCGAGCAGGACGGGCTCAAGGTGGACTTCGACGCGCACAGCGTGGAGGTGGACGGCGAGCCCACGGCCCTCACGGCCACGGAGTTCAAGCTCCTCTCCGAGCTCATCAGCGGGCGCGGCAAGGTCCAGACCCGCGACCACCTGCTCGACACCGTTTGGGACACGCACTTCGAGGGCTACTCCCGCACGGTGGATACGCACATCCGCCGCCTGCGGCAGAAGCTCGGCCCCTACGCGGACTGGATAGAGACCGTGCGCGGCGTGGGCTACCGCCTGCGGAGCTGACGCCGTGGCCCGCCTTTCCCTTCCCGGTTCGCGCCCGCTGCTCCTCGCCTGGGGGCTGCCCGTGGCGGTGCTTGCCGTGGCGCTGGCCCTGGGCGGGGGCGAGGCCCTGCCGTATTCGGCGTTGGCGCTGGTGGGTGCGGCGTTTGTGGTCGGCGGGGCGCTGCTCTTCCAGCGTGAACGCCGCCGCAAGGAGCGGCTCGACCTCCTGCTGGAGGCCCTCGACTCCATCGGCCACGGCTGCTACGAGCCCCGCCGGGACGCGGCCCTGGCAGCGCCGCGCTGCGCCGCGTCGGATGACGACGACCTGGGCGAGCTGGCCCGGTCCATCGACTGGATGGCCGAGCGCGTGCGCCTCCACCTGGAGGCCGTGGTAGGCGAGAAGGAAAAACTCTCCGCCGTGCTCAACGGCATGTGGGAGGGGGTGGTGGTGCTCACGGCCGACGGGCGCATCCGTGGCGTGAACCGGGCCATGGAGCAGGTTTTTCCGGGCATCGGCCTGCGCCTGGGCTCCCGGCCGCTGGAGGTGGTGCCCAGCGTGGAGCTCCAGGACGGCTGCGACCGCCTCCTGGCGGACACCCACGCCGAGGACGAAACCTTCCGCCTGCGGCTCGACGAGGACCGCAACTACGACGTGAACCTCGTGCGGCCGGCCGCGTCCAGCGGCCTGGGGCTCATCCTCGTGTTCCACGACGTGAGCGAGATGGAGCGGCTGAAGAACATGCGCAGCGATTTCGCGGCCAACGTCTCCCACGAGCTGCGCACCCCGCTCACCTCCATCAAAGGCTACGCCGAGACCCTGCTCTCCGACGCCGCCCCCCCGCCAGAGACCGCCCGTCGGTTCATGGAAGTCATCCTCAAGAACGCCAACCACATGGGCAAGATGATCAGCGACCTGCTGGCCCTCTCGCGCATCGAGTCCGGGCGGGACGGGGCCACGCCCGAGCCCATCGCCGCGCAGGCCTCCCTGCGCGCCACCTGGGAGGGGCTGGAGCCCATGGCCCAGGGCCGCCGCGTGGAGCTGGAAAACCACCTGCCGGACGACCTGCCCCCCGTGCTGGCCGACCCGGACCGCCTGGGCCAGGTCTTCCGCAACCTCTTGGAAAACGCCATCAAGTTCTGCCCGGAGGGCTCGCGGATCACGGTTTCCGGCGAGCTGGAGGGGGCCATGGTGCGCCTGCGCGTGCGCGACTACGGCCCGGGCATCCCGCGCGCGCAGCAGGCCCGCGTGTTCGAGCGGTTCTATTCCGTGGAGCGCCACCGCAGGAACGAGTATGGCTCCACCGGGTTGGGCCTGGCCATCTGCCGCCACGTGGTGCGCGACTTCGGCGGGGAGATCGGCGTCACCAGTCCGCCCGAAGACGGCGCGGGCGGCACGGAGTTCCACTTCACCGTGCCGAGGGCCGACAAGACCATTCGGGCTGAACTCCGGAAGGACTCCCAGACGGAGTCCGAGCCGGAGTCCAAGGTCGAAAAGGACCGCCTGCTGGCCGAGGCAAGCGGCCCGGCCGGGCAGCCCCGGGCCTAATCTCCCCGTACACGGCCTTTCCCACACACGGCCTTTCCCGCACTTGCTCCTTCCCCGTACACGCGCCGCCCCCGCAAACGCGCAGTCCCAATGGACCGACCCGCCTGCCGGGGCCACGGCTGCGGCCAGTCGGCCCGTCTGCCTGTCTGCCCGTCGGCCCGACTGGCACGCGGCAAGGCTACGCCCCTTGCCAAGCCCGCTCCGGAGGATTATCTGCCACGGGTCCGGGTGCGCCGTAATACGCCGGATCGCCCGCAACCCCAGCCGCAACCCCAGCCAGAAGCCCAGTCGGCCCCCCAGCCGGACCCAAGGAGAAACCCCGTTCATGACCCCGACCCCCACCGACCTGCTCCCGGCCGCGCGCTGGGAGGAGCTGGAGCGCGAAGTCGCCGAGCGTTTCGGCCTCAGCGCCAGCGTCACCGACAACCAGGGCGCTCGCGTCACCACGTTCGATAATTTCTGCAACGACCTCTGCCGACGCATCAAGACCGACCCCAAGGGACTGACAGCCATCTGCGCCCTGGCCGGGCAATACTTCGCCGGGGAGGTGGCCTCCTCGGGCGGGCCCGTCATGGAGGAGTGCGACGCCGGGATGACCAAGATCGCCGTGCCCATTTACGTGGGGGGCAGTCGGGGCGGCAATGCGGGCGGCAATGCGCGCGGCGAGGTGGCGGGCAACGTGGGCGGCTGCGGCGTGCTCGTGGACGACGGCGAGCCCGACGACTTCATGATCGCCAAATCCCTCGGGGTGGACGAGGCCGAGCTCGCGGGCTGCATGGCCACGGTGCCGCGCATCACCCGGGCGCGCGCGGAGGAAATCCGCGCCTGGCTGGAGGAACGCGTGGCCCGGATGCTCGCCGAGGGCTGAACCTCACGAAATCACACCAAAAAAAACGCCCCGGAAGGGGCGTTTCATTTTTTGTACCGTCGGGCGCGGCGCGGCATCAGCCGATGGTCACATCCCGGCGGGCCGTGGCCAGGGAGATGGCCACCCCGGCGGCCACGTCGATGAGCGCCATGAGCGCCAGCAGGGTGAACTCCGGGGTGCCCAGCCGGGGCTCCACCACCAGCTCCACCACGCAGGCCCCGAAGAGCAGCACGGAGAGGGCGTGGTCCGCCGCGCCGCTACACCCGCCGCCCGAGGCCTTGAGCATCTCCAGAAAAAGCAGCCCGAGCCCCCCGGCCACGAGCAGCTGCGCCCCCGTGAAGGCCAGGGGCATGCCCGAGGGCAGCACCATCTTGAAAGGATGGACGTTCAGGAAGGTGGGGTCGAGGAAGGCGTAGTAGTTGTACGCCGCCACGGCGAGGGCGAGCAGGGGAAACACGCGCAGCATGGTCGCTCCTTGCTTTGGGGTTGCGCTTGTGCGTGCATACCCCTCCGGGCGGGCGGGGGCAAGGGCCGGGCGGGGTCCGTCGCCCAATCGTCGAACGCACGGGCCGGGCCTCGCGGCAACGCAAAGCCCCCGGCGCA
>JBFWJM010000188.1:0-6587 GCA_050253205.1 Desulfovibrionaceae bacterium | reverse complement strand
GAGGGGCCGGGCCTTTTGCGGTGACAAAGCAGACCGCCGAGCCAGGACGATCATTTAATGGAGCTGCTCGCGCTCCTTGTACTCGGCCACGAACCTGTACGCCTCGTCCGCGCTGGACACGTCCCCCGCGATCTGCGCGTGGAGCAGGGCCTCGCGGATGATGCCCACGGCCGGGCCGGGCTTCAGCCCGGTGGAGCGCATGATCTCGTTGCCATTGAGCAGCGGCTCCATGACCTCCTCGGGCATGTCCGCGCGTTCCAGCATCTTCAGGTTGTGGTTCAGCTCGCGGTAGGAGCCGTTGCGCGCCTTGATGTCCGCGCGGACCATCTCGATGATGCGGGGGTATTCATCCAGCGCCTTGAAGCGGCGGATGCCGCGATCCGTGAGCATGAAGTGCGGGCGCATGTGGTTGCGCACCAGGTCCACCACGAGGTCGATGTCCTCCTGGGGAAAGCGCAGGCGGTTCAAAATCTTGCGGGTGACGCGCGCGCCAACGCGGTGGTGCTGGAGGAAGCTCCACTCGCCCTCGTCGTACTCGGCGGTGAAGAGCTTGCCCACGTCGTGGAACAGGCAGGCCACGGTGCCGTACCAGTCGTAGGGCAGCTCCTCGGGGTAGCGGCGCATGACCTCGAAGGTGTGCTCCAGGACCGTCTCCTCGCCCTCCTCGGGGTTCTTGATCTGCTTCACGCGGGAGAGCGCCGCCACCTCGGGCAGGATGCCGTGCATGAGCTGGGCCTCGAAGAGCATCCTGGCGAACTGCCACATGCTCTCGGCCTCGACCTTGCGCCACTCGTCCATGAAGTCGGAAACGGAAACGTAGTCCAGCACGCGGGAGGAGGCCCGGACCACGGCGATCCAGGTGTTGGCCTCCACGGGCAGGTTGAAGTTCGCCGCAAATCGCATGACCTTCACGGCGAGGAGGTAGTCGCGCTTGAGGGCCTCGTCCGGGATGCCCACCAGGCGCACCTGGCCCTCGGAGAAGTCCGCGAAGCCCTCGAAGGTGTCGGAGACGCCGGGGATGTACGGACACACGGCGGAGAGCGGAATCTCGCCGCGCTTTTCCAGCTCCTTGAGCAGCCGGGGGGTCATGCGCGAGACGCACTCCTCCGGGTGGGTGGCGGCGGCGGTATCGCCCTCGTGGAAGAAATAGGTCACGCCGCCCTGGCGCAAAAAGCCCGTGACGCCCGCCTCGGTGGAGGGCTGCATGTTCGGGAAGTGCTTGATGAGCTCCTCGAAGCCCATCTCGCTGGCGATGTCGAGCTCCATCTCCTCGCCCGCGTCGCCCAGGGTGGCCTTTTGCAGGCGGGCGTTGATGACGTAGGCGTCGTAGCCGTTTCTCATGATGGTTTTGCAGAAGCCGATGGCTTCCTCGAAAGGCTGGCTCACGTTTCCTCCGGTCCTATGTTGATGCGGCGCGCGGCCGCGCGTTTCGTGGGGGTGCTCCGGCGTTCAGGCCGTCTCATACAATGTTTTCCCCCGCAAGGAAATGGGCTTTGACCCGGCCGGAAAGAGTGCGGCCCAGGAGCGGGGTGTTCTTGCCCTTGGAGCGCATGGCCTCGGGCGTGAGCACCCAGGACTCCTCGGGGTCGAAGAGCAGGAAGTCCGCCGGGTCGCCCTTTTGGAAGGTGTTCACCGGCAGGCCGAAGGCGCGGCAGGGGGCCGTGGTCCAGGCGCGCAGGAAGGCGTCCATGGAGAGCTTGCCCGCCTCCACCAGCTCCCAGGTGACGGCCAGGGCCGTGTCGAGCCCCGAGATGCCGCAGGGCGCGAAGTCGAACTCCACCTCCTTCTCGTGCAGGGCGTGGGGCGCGTGGTCCGTGGCGAGCATGTCGATGACGCCGTCGTTCAGCGCCTGGAGCACGGCGGCCACGTCCTCCTCCGTGCGCAGCGGGGGGTTCACCTTGGCCGAGGTGTCGTACCCGGTGACGGCCTTCTCGGTGAGGGTCAGGTAGTGCGGGCAGGTCTCGGCCGTAACCCGGACCCCGCGTTCCTTGGCGAAGCGGATCACGTCCACGGACTTCTTGCAGGAGATGTGTGCGAGGTGGATGGGCAGGTCGAGATACTCTGCCAGGAGCACGTCCCTGGCCACCTGGATGGCCTCGGCCGCGTCGGGCTGGGCCGGGATGCCGAGCAGCGAGGAGGTGCGCCCCTCGTTCATGCCCGCGCCAGGGGCCATGTACGGGTCCTCGCAGTGGTCGATGACCGTGAGGCCCCAGTCCGAGGCGTACTCCATGGCCCTGCGGAAGATCTCGGTGGAGTGCACGGGCAGGCCGTCGTTGGAAACGGCCACGCACCCGGCGGCCGCCAGCTCGGCCATGGGCGCGAGCTCCTTGCCCTCCAGGCCCTTGGTCAGCGCGCCGATGGGGTAGAGCCTGGGGCCCGAGGGCCAGGAGAGCTCGGCCCGCTCCAGCATCAGCTCCGTGACCGTGGCGTTGTCGTTCACTGGCTTGGTGTTGGCCATGCACATGATGTTGGCAAAGCCGCCATGGGCCGCCGCGCCCAGGCCGGAGGCGATGTCCTCCTTGTACTCGAAGCCGGGCTCGCGCAGATGCACGTGGGCGTCCGTGAGCCCGGGCAGCAGCGTGAGCCCCCCGGCCTCCACCACCTCGGCCCCCTCGGGGGCGGCGTGCTTCCCGGCCGGGGCCAGCTCCAGCACCTCGCCCCCCGCCACGAACAGGTCCACGGCCTCGCCGCGATGCATCGCGTTCTTGATCATCAGGTCAGCAGGCATCTAGCGGCCCTCCTTTCTGGTCATGTAGAGAAAGAGCAGCGCCATGCGCATGGCCACGCCCGAGGCCACCTGGTCGAGCACCAGGGAGCCCGCCGAATCCGCCAGGGAGGAGGCGATCTCCACCCCGCGGTTGAGCGGCCCGGGGTGCAGCACGCGCACGCCCTCCTTGGCCAGGGCGAGGTGCTTCTCGCCCAGGCAATAGGTGGCGGCGTATTCGCGCAGGTCGGGCAGAAGGCCCGCCTGCTGGCGCTCCAGCTGGAGCCTGAGGCACATGACCGCGTCCACGCCCTTCACGGCCTCGGCCAGGCTGGAGAAGACCTCCACGGGCCAGCCCGAGAGCGAGGGGGGCAGCAGCGTCCTCGGCCCGCAGAGCCGGACCTTGACCCCGAGCATGTTCAGCAAAATGACGTTGGAGCGGGCCACGCGGCTGTGGGCGATGTCGCCCAGGATGAGCACCGTCCTGCCGGAAAATTCGCCCCACTCCCGCCAGAGGGTGAAGCCGTCGAGCAGGGCCTGGGTGGGGTGGGCGTGGCGGCCGTCGCCAGCGTTGAGCACGGCGCAGTCGAGCCGCTCGGCCAAAAACTGCGCCGCGCCGGACACCGGGTGGCGCATGACGATGGCGTCCGGGGCCATGGCCTGGAGCGTGAGCGCCGTGTCCTTGAGTGTTTCGCCCTTGGAGAGGCTGGAGCCGGACTTGGCCAGGGAGAACGTGTCCGCCGAGAGGCGCTTGCCCGCCACGTCGAAGCTCGTCTTGGTGCGCGTGCTCGGCTCCACGAAGAAGAGCACCACGCTGCGGCCCTTGAGGGTGGGCACCTTCTTCACGGGCCGCTGGTTGATCTCCTGGAAGTAGTGCGCGGTCTCGAAGAGGTAGTCCACCTCCTCCCGCGTGAACTGCGATACGTCCAGCAGGTCCTTATGACGCCATTGCATGGCTGCCTCCGGTGTGCGGTTGTCTATGCATGATCAAACATGTCCTCCACGTCCGCCGGGACCACGGCCCAGCGCGCGGCCCTGCCCGGGGAGAGCTCGCCCAGGCAGGAGAGGCCCAGGGCCCGGGCCGGGTTGGTCGTGACCATGGCCACGGCCTGCTCCAACGCAAGCGCCCCGCGCCAGCGCTCCTTGAGGAAGCGCACCTCGTTCCAGAGGTCGAGGTCCGTGTTCGAGGCCAGGGAATCCGTGCCCAGGCAGCAGTTCACCCCGGCTGCCGCGAGCGCCTCCCATGGCGCCCGGCCCACGCCGATGTACTCGTTGCTGCGCGGGCAGAGGCAGGCCGAGGCCCCGCTCCCGGCCAGCAGCGCCACATCCTCGGGGGTCAGGTGCACGCAGTGCACCGCCAGGGTGGATTCGTCCAGCAGGCCGAGGCTGCGGGCGTATGCCGTGGGGGTCTGCCCCGGCGCGCGGAAATTGTCCAGGAGGATGTTCGCCTCGCGCAGCAGGTCGAGGAACGCGTTCTCCTCCCCGCGCAGCATGGCGCACTCCGCCTCGTGCTCGGCCAGGTGGATGGAAAAGGGCAGCCCCATCTCCAGGGTCTGCTCCTTGGCCAGCCGGAGCGTGCGCGGGTGGGTGGAGTAGAGCGCATGCCCCGCGGCCGAGAGTTCGCCGGATTCAAAGAGCGCGTCCGGCACCCACTCCCTGCCCTCCTGCGGCTCGGCGAAAAAGATGTGCTCCTGGAACACGACGAAAAAAAAGCCGGAACCGTCGAGGATTCCGGCCACCGCTTCGGCGTTCCGGGTGGCAATGTCCCCCACGCAGCATACTCCGCCCCGTTTCATGCCCTCCAGGGCGGCGCGGATCTCCTCCTCGTCCAGGTCGTACATCTCCTGGCCGATGAGCGCGCGTATCCACCCCGGAAAGCCAAGCCCGGGGGGAATCTTCCCGGCCAGGTGGCACAGCTCCAGGTGGCAGTGGGCGTTGATCAGGCCGGGCACGAGGGTGGCCCCGCCCAGGTCCGTGACGGCCACGCCCGGGTGCGCCGCGCGTATCTCCGCGAAGGGGCCCACGTCGAAAACCACGCCGTTGTCCACCAGCAGGGCGGCATCAAAAAGAAGCCCCTCGCCGGGGGCCATGGTCATCGCCCTTGCGGCACGGATGATTTCAGGGGGGGTCAGGTCAAACGTCTGCATGCCTGAAGCGGCATGGTAGCGGGTTTGCGCGGGAAAGGAAAGGACTCTTTGCAAACACCTTAACTTGCCGTCAATACAACATAAACACGCCAGCCTTCCAGGGCTCGGGCTGGCCGATGCCGAGCCGCTCCCAGGCCCGGGCCAGCTCGCCGGAGTGCCCGCCGATCTCCCCGGAACTGCGCTGCGGATAGCGCAGCCCGCGCGGGGCGCGGCCCAGCCCCGGGGCCAGGGCGCGGATGTGGTCGTAGAGGGCCAGGGAGCGGACCATCTGGCCCAGGGAGGGGTGCGACGGCCCGGCCAGCACGCGGGCCGCCAGGCCCGGCTCGGGCGCGAGGCCGATGCGGATGACCTGGACCCCGGCCCGCCAGAGCGCGCCCACGCCCAGGGCCAGCTCCTGGCGCGTGCGCGGCAGCGGCCAGGGCCGGAACTCCCCCGCGCGCCAGCGGGCCGCCAGGGGGGTTCCCTCCAGCACCTGGCAGGGGTAGAGGCGCGCGGCCTCGGGCCGGAGCGCCGCCGCCGTGGCCACGTCCTTGGCGAAGAGCCCGGGCCTGTCTCCCGGCAGGCCGGGCATGAGCTGGATGCCCAGGGCCAGGCCCGCGTTCAGGACCATCCGCGCGCCCCAGCGGGCGGCCTTGCCGTCGTGGCCCCGGCCGCTGGCGGCCAGGGCGTCGTCGTCGAAGCTCTGCACGCCCAGCTCCACCATGTCGAGCCCGCGCGCCTTGAGGTCGGCCAGCAGGCGCGGGGACACGGCGTCCGGCCTTGTGGAGCAGCGCACGCGGGTGACGAGCCCCCGGGCGCGGTACTCGGCGGCGAGGCCGAGGAAGCGTGCGGGCCAGGGCTCGGGCAGGGCCGTGAAGGTGCCGCCGTAGAAGGCCAGCTCCCTCGGGGGGGCGTGGGTCATGGCCAGGCGGGCGAGGTCCGCAGCAAGGTCGTCATGGCGCCGGGCGAGGTCGTGGTCCGCGCCGCGCCGGACGCCGGGCTGGCCCGTCACGGCACCCTGGTCGCAGAATACGCAGCGCTGCGGGCAGCCCGCGAAGGGCAGGAACACCGGGTGGATGCGCGGCCGCTCGCGCCGGGGCTCGGGGTGCGGGAAGATGAGGAAGGGCCGGGGCATGCGCTCACGAAGACGCGGGAGGATTACGGCTTCGCGTCCTTCAACTTGGCAACACGGTTCAAATATTCATCAAACATGGGTACGGTGAACGCCGTATCTCCATGTGCAGGACTGTAAACCATTCCCTTGCGGATCAGAGAGCTACGGATCGGTGCCACGGTCTCCACTTTTCGCCCCAACTCGGCGGCGATGTCTCCGGAGCGGTGCGGCCCGGCTCCAAGCCGAGCCATGGCGAAAAGATAATTCTTTTCCGAAGGCGTCAATCTGTCGAAACGGACCCGAAAAAAACTCTCGTCGAGATTCTCCACGGCCCGCTGCGTTGCCGCCTCCACATCATCGGCGGTGATGGTCGGCCCTTGGGCCACGTTCCAGGCGTAGTGCCCCCACGTTTGCAGGAAGTAAGGATAACCCTTGGTGGTTTTGTAAACCAGGTCGATGGCGGACGGCTCAATCCGCGAACCCTCCTCAACGATGGGATCCTCAATGGCGGCCCGGGCGTCATCGTATTCCAGCGGCCCGGCCTCGGGATAATCGAATAGCCGCTCCGCATATGACTTGGATTTTCCGGCGAGGCCCACGAGCTGCGGCAGCCCGCCGCCTATGAGCACCAACGGAAGCTGCC
>JBFWJM010000187.1:0-6596 GCA_050253205.1 Desulfovibrionaceae bacterium | reverse complement strand
GGTCCGCCACGGTGGCGTAGATGTAGGGCTCCTGGCCCACGTAGCGCACGAGCCAGACGTATTCCTGGTCGCCGATCTCCTCGCGACCGTACACGTCGTTCTCGATGATCTCGGCCCAGGGCTGCGCCAGGAGCGCCTCCCTATCCACGCGGGAATCGCTCGTCCAGACGCCGCCGCCCGGGTGGATGATGATGAGCTGGTCCGGCTCGGGGCAGAAGGAGAAGAGCGTGCGGGGGTCGAAGCTCACGACGATGAGCCCCTCGAAGTCGCCGTCGTGGAACATGGGCGTGCCCACGTAGAGCTCGGGGCCCAGCTCGGGATAGTCCACCCGGGTCTGGATGAACGTCTCGCGCCAGGCGGCCTCGAACTGCAACGGCTTGGAAATGCGCTTGATGGGGTCGTAGGGGTAGCGGTCGAGCATCCAGCCCTCCGCGTCCGTGATGAACAGCGAGTTGATCCACGGATAGCGGGCGAAGAGCAGCTCGACCCAGGCCTCCTCGGGGTAGGAGTCCTTGTCGGAGACGTAGCGGATGAGCGAGCCGAGGGGCCCGTCCACGGGGGTCATCAGCCGCGCGAGCTTCTCGTCGTTGGCGTTGTCCAGGCCGTCCGTCTCCAGGTCATGGGTCGTGGTGTAGATGGTCTCGTGGTATTCGTCGTACACTGCGCTTCCCGCGTCGCCCACCGTGTCGATGACGGAACAGGCGGCGAGCAGGGGCAGCAAGAGGAGCGGAAACAGCAGAATCTTTCGCAAAGCGATGCCTCGCAGGATGGTCGTAATCGGAGCGCGCCGGGGGAACGGCAATCTAGCCGGGCCCGGCGCGGCCTGTCAACAGTGCCGCCTCAGGAGCGGACGCGGGCCTCGAAGCGCGCGGCAAGGGTCTCCAGGGTGGAGATGAGCCGATTCTTGGCGTGCTTGCTGAAGGCGTCCTCCTCCGGGGCGGCGGCGGCCGGCTCGGCCATGCCCGCCTCCATGCGGCGGATGCGCTCGGAGAGGTCGTCGCGCGTGGCCTCGGGGGCCCTGCCCCAGAGCTCGCGGTAGATGTCCAGCGCGCCGGAGTAGTCGCCCTGGGCCGCGAGCACGTCGGCCATGGTCCGGGTGCGCAGGATGCCGGGGGCGGCCTTGGCCGCTTCCATGGAGGCTTCGGGGGCTGCAACCGGGGCTGCAACCGGGGCGGAGGCCGCCTGCGACGCCGCTTTGGCCGAGGCCTCGGGCTCGGCCCGGGGAGCGGGCTCGGGCAGCGGGCCCACCAGCCGCTCGGAGAGGCCCTTCACGCCTTCGAGCATGATGTCGGACCAATGGATGAACTCGCCCTGCATGCCTGCGGAGACGAGCATCAGGAACACGGAGAAGTCGCGGTTCTCGGCGGGCTGGCTCTGGGCCCAGAGCCGCCAGAACGCGGGATACTCCCGCAGCGGCCCCACCACCTTGCCGAGCGCGTCCACGGCCTCGTCCGTGCGGCCGAGGTCGGCCAGCACCTGGATGTGCAGCATGCGCGCCTCCAGGTGCTCGGGGTGCCTGTCGAGCCCCCTGGAGAGGGTCACGGCGGCGTTTTCCAGCTCGCCGATCTCCACATAGAGCCGGGCCAGGGGGAAGAAGACCCTGGACCCCGGTTCGAGGGAAAGCACTTCCTGGAACCATTCGATCTTATTGCTCATGGCCGGCCTCGCTCGCTGGGGATGGTCCGGTTTCCGGAAAGACGTAGAGCAGTTCGTCCTTGCCCACGTAGTTCATGCGCTCGCGCACCACCTGGCGCTGGTGCTCGGGGTTGGAGGAGAGGTTGCGTATCTCCTGGGAGAGGTCGCGGCTTCTGGCCTCCAGGTCGGCCAGTTCGGCTTCGAGGCCGTCGTGGCGATCCTTGAGGTCGCGGTACGCGAAGACCCCGGCCCCGCCCCAGACCAGTGTCAGCAACAGGTAGAGGTTGAGGATGATCAGCAGGCCGAAGAGGATCCGCTTTCCGAGCATGGGCCCCTCAGTGCAGCCGGGCCGCCGAGGCGGCCTCCCCGCCCAGACGGGAGAACGGGGTCTTCAGTTCGGCGAGGAAGTTCGCCGTGGCCGTCTCGATGCGCTCCACGTCGTCCTCGCTGAGGTCCACGTGGTCGATCTTCTCCAGGAACTGCCGGAGGTAGACGAACTCTTCCACCAGGGAGCTATCCAGGTCGAGGCGCGAAAGCTCGGGCTCCAGTTCCAGGATGGTCTGGAGGCAGTTCGTGATGCGCATCACGTGGCTTTCGCTCTTCAGGTCGTTCATGGCCGCTCCGTGGACGATTCCCCCTCTTCCCTACGCTCTTCATCTAACAAAATTCTATAGAATTTGTACAGGTAATTGCCGCCGGAAAAAACGGTAAGGATCAAAGCGGCATAGAGCAGAATCAGCCCGACGGTCCCGAGGTGCAGCCCGAAGAACGGCTGGTTGAGGATCAGCCCGCCGCAGGCCAGGCACTGGATCACGGTCTTCCACTTGCCCCAGTTGTCCGCCGCCATGACGATGCCGCGCTCGGAGGCCATGGCCCGTACCCCGGTGACGGCCATCTCCCGGGAGAGGATGAGCACCACCACCCAGGCCGGGGCCGTGCGCAGCCAGACGAGCATGACCAGCACGGAGCCGATGAGGATCTTGTCGGCCAGGGGGTCGAGGAACTTGCCCATGGCCGTGACCTGCCCCCGGCCCCGGGCCAGCTTGCCGTCCACCAGGTCCGTGACGCAGGCCACGGCGAAGATGGCCGCCGTGAACCACGCCAGCACCGGCCCGTTGACGTAGAGCAGCACCACCATGAGCGGCGCGGCGAAGATGCGGGTCAGGGTCAGTATGTTGGGCAGGTTGAACACGGCGGTTCCTCCGGATCAGCTGTGCACGGTGGCGGCGGCCTCAAGGCTGCGCTGCGCGGCCTCGGCCACCTTGGCGGCCAGGGCGCTCAGCGCGGCCTTGGCCGGGGAGTCCACATCGAGCAGCACCACGGGCGTGCCGAGGTCACCCGCCACCACGGTGGCCGGGTCGAGCGGCACCGCGCCGAGGAACTCCAGGCCATACTTGGCGGCCAGGGCCTCGCCCCCGCCCTTCTTGAAGAGGTCGATGTGCGCGCCGCACTCGGGGCAGACGAGCCCGCTCATGTTCTCCACCACGCCGAGCACGTTGGCGCGGGCGTATTGGAGGAAGTTGATGGACTTGCGCACGTCCGCCAGGGAGACCTCCTGCGGGGTGGTGACCACGATGCACAGGGCCTCGGGCACGGTCTTGAGCACGGTCATGGGCTCGTCGCCCGTTCCGGGGGGGGAGTCCACCACCAGGAAGTCGAGCTCGCCCCACTGCACGTCGGAGATGAACTGGCGGATGGCCGAGGTCTTCATGGGCCCGCGCCAGAGCACGGCCTGGTCCGGGTCCTTGAGCAGCGACTCCATGGACACCACGTGCAGGTTGTCGTTGAATTTCTTGGGGTGGATGAGCGAGCCCCTGTCGGCCTCCAACTGGCCGGAGAGGCCCAGCAGCGTGGGCACGGAGGGGCCGTGGATGTCCACGTCGAGCAGGCCCACCTTGTGGCCCTGTGCGGCCAGGGCCGCGGCGAGGTTCACGGCGATGGAGCTCTTGCCCACGCCGCCCTTGCCGCTCATGACGAACAGCTTGTATTTGATCTTGGCCAGGGTGGAGGAGATCAACTCGTCCTGGATGGCCAGCTTGGCGCTTTTTTGCCCTTCGCCCTTCTGGGAGGAGGGGCAGGAACCGCCGGAACACGAAGACATCTTCGACTCCTTGGATAGGTTGGTTTCGCCGCGCGGCTACCAGCCGTGCTCGCCCACGAGGTCCACGAAGCGGACGCCGAACTCGTCGCGGCAGGCGACGCTGCCGTCCTCGGCCTTGTCCACCACCACGAGCCGCTGCTCCTCGCGCCTGGAGCCCACGGGCAGGACCATGCGCCCGCCCTCGGCGAGCTGCTCCACCAGGGGCTCCGGAACGCGCGGCCCCCCCGCCGTGACGAGGATGCGCTCGAAGGGCGCCTCCTCCGGCCAGCCCAGGGTGCCGTCGTCCAGCTTGAACCAGACATTGAACAGGCGCAGGTCGAACAGCAGCTGCCGTGCGCGCACGTGCAGCGTGCGGATACGTTCCACACTATAGACGTCCGCGCCCAAGCGGGCAAGGACCGCGGACTGGTATCCCGAACCCGTGCCGACCTCCAGCACCTTCATGCCGGGGCGCACGTCGAGCAGCACGGTCATGCGGGCCACGATGTACGGCTGGGAGATGGTCTGCCCCTCGCCGATGGGCAGGGGGGCGTCGGTGTGGGCTTTGGCGGCCAGGGCCTCCTCCACGAAACGGTGGCGGGGAACCTCGCGCATGGCCTGGAGCACGGCCGCGTCGCTCACGCCCCGCGCCTCGATCTGCTCCTTGACCATCCGCTCCCGCGACCGCCGGGGATCGACTCTCACCACGCATGCTCCTTGCATTGTCCGCACGGGCCCTTTGCCCACGGGATGCTGACCAGATTTTGCCCGCCAAGTCAACCGCCGGGCCGGATTCCGCGTCTTTTCCACTCCCCTTGACACCTTCGTTAACATATGAATAATTCGCCACAATAACATGAGCACGGAACGGGGGGTGGGGCAAGCATGATGACCGTGAAGGAAGTGATGACCGAAAAGGTCCACGCGCTGCGCGAGACGGACACCCTGCGCGACGTGCGCGAACTCATGGAGCGCCAGCGCATCCGCCACGTGCCCATCGTCACCCGGGGGAAACGTTTCCAGGGGCTCGTCAGCCACCGCGACCTGCTGGGGGCGACCATCTCCGGCCTGGCCGGGGTGGACCCGGACGTTCGCCGCGAGATCGACTCCTGCATCAGCGTCAAGGAGATCATGCGCACGGACCTGCGCACCGTCTCCACCTCCACCCCGCTCAAGGAGGCCGCCTCCATCCTGCTGCAAAACAAGTACGGCTGCCTGCCCGTGGTGGAGGACGAGGTGCTCGTGGGCATCATCACCGAGGCGGACTTCCTCAAGCTGACCATCGAGCTGATCGAAATCCTCGGCACCCGAAGGGGCCTTTGAGCCCTCCTGTCGCATCCGCCGCACAAACCCGCTTGCGCCGAGCCGGGAATGCGGGTAGAAATTCTCTAGAAACAAAACGGGAAGAGACATGACGAGAATCGGCAAGCCGGAAAAGAAGAAGAACGTCTTCACCCGGGTGGTGATGCCCCTCGTGCTGCTGGGCGCGGCGCTCGTGGCGGGCGGCTACCTCCTGTTCAGGGACATCGAACCCCCGCACCTGGCCATCGGCCCGGAGGCCAGCGTGGTGGCACCGGGGACGGTGTTTCCCGTGGTCGCGGCGGACACCAAGTCCGGCCTGGAATCGCTGGTCATCGAGATTCGCCAGGAGGGGCAGGTGCGCGAGCGCTTCGAGAAGCGCTTCGGTGAGCGGACCCCCACGCACACCGAGTCCATCCACCTGAACAAGGAACTCTACGCCGACGGGCCCATCGAGATCAGCGCCGAGGCCAAGGACCAGTCCCTCTACCCCTTCGGCGGCGTCACCAGCTCGGCCAGGACCTTTGTGCTCGATTCCGTGAAGCCCGGCATCGCCGTGGCGGCGCACGCGCTGAACATCAACCAGGGCGGGGCCGGGCTCGTGGCCTACACCCTGGACGAGGAGGTCCAGCGCACGGGCATCCGCTCCGGGACGCAGTTCTTCCCCGGCTACCAGCAGCCCGGAACGGACACCTGGCTCTGCCTCTTCGCCATGCCGCACGACACGCCCCCGGACGAGTTCAAGCCGCAGCTCACGGCCATGGACCTGGCGGGCAACGAGCGCACCGCCACGCTCCACTACCACGCCAACGCGCGCACGTTCAAATCCGACCGCATCAACCTGCCGCTCTCCTTCCTGACCAGGAAGGCCGAGCTCTTCACCCAGTATTTCCCGGACGACCCCGAGACGGACCCCTTGGGCCGCTACCTCAAGATCAACACCGAACTGCGCCAGAAGAACCGCGCGCGGCTCAGGGAGATCGGCCTCGACACCTCCCCCACCCTGCACCTGGACGGTGCCTTCGACCGCGCCCCCGGCTCCACCACGGCCGGGTTCGGTGAAAACCGCGACTACTACTACCAGGGCGCGGTGGTGGACAACCAGACCCACCTGGGCGTGGACATCGCCAGCGTCAAGAACGCGCCTATCCACGCCGCCGGGCCGGGACGGGTTGTGGTGGCCGAATTCTACGGCATCTACGGCAACTGCGTCGTCCTGGACCACGGGATCGGCTTGCAGACGCTCTACTCGCACCTGAGCGAGATAGCCGTGCAGGCCGGGCAGGAGGTGGCCAGGGGCGAGTTGATCGGCAAGAGCGGCGTCACCGGCCTGGCCGGGGGCGACCACCTGCACTTCGGCGTGCTCGTCTCGGGGGTGCCCGTGAACCCCGTGGAATGGTGGGACCCCGCCTGGGTCAGGAACAACATCCTCTCGAAGATCGAACGCTAGGCCCCAGGGCCGCGACAACCGAACGCCAAGGCCGCCGGGGAAACCGGGCGGCCTTTTGCGTCCGCTGGCGCGCCGCGCTTGACCGCCGTGTGGAGATTCCCCTATAATCAGTAAATTTATACATATTAATAA
>JBFWJM010000186.1:0-6635 GCA_050253205.1 Desulfovibrionaceae bacterium | reverse complement strand
GGTCCTGGTCCGCGAGCGCCCCTCGGTGGCCCTCCTGCCCACGGGCAGCGAGCTCGTCCGCCTGGAGGACTGCCCCGAGGCGGTTCCTCCGGGCAAGACCATCGAGTCCAACGCCTCGGTGCTGGCGGAACTGGCCCGCCGGGCAGGGGCCGAGGTGAATGTGGAGCCCATCATTCCGGACGATTTCGAGGCCATTGTCGAGCGGGTTCGCTCTGCCGCCGCCTGGGCGGACATGGTGATCATCAACGCGGGCTCCTCCTCCGGCAGCGCCGACTACACGGTGCGGATCATCGAGCGGCTGGGTACGGTGCTCGTGCACGGCATCACCATCATGCCCGGAAAGCCGACGATCCTGGGCGAGATCGACGGCAAGCCCGTGGTCGGCGTGCCGGGGTATCCGGTGTCGGCCATCATCGCCATGGAGCAGTTGGTGGTTCCGCTCCTGCGGCGCATGCAGGGGCTGGAGACGCCCGGGCCGGACACCGTCCGCGCCGTGCTCGCCAAGGACCTGCCCTCGCGCGTGGGCATCGAGGAATTCCGGCGGATGGTCGTGGGCCGCATCGGCGGGGCCTTCGTGGCCGCGCCGCTCCAGCAGGGCGCGGGGGCCATCACCACCCTGACCCGCGCCAACGGCATCTTCCGCATTCCCGCCGCCTCCGAGGGCGAGGCCCACGGCCGCGAGCTGGGCGTGGAGCTCCTCGTGCCGCGCGGGCAGGTGGAGCGGACCCTGCTGTGCACGGGCAGCCACGACCTCTGCCTCGACGTGCTCGACGACCACCTCCGCCAGCGCGCCCCGGCCTATTTCCTCGCCTCCACCCACGTGGGCAGCCTGGGCGGCATCATGGCGCTCAAGCAGGGCATGTGCCACATGGCGGGCTCGCACCTGCTCGACCCCGACGACGGCTCCTACAACACGAGCTACGTGCGACGGCACCTGGAGGGCAGGGACGTCCGCATCGTCACGCTGGTGCACCGCGAGCAGGGGTTCATCGTCCGCAAGGGCAACCCGGCGGGCATCGGCGGCATCCGCGACCTGCTCCGCGAGGACGTGCGGTTCATCAACCGCCAGGCCGGGTCCGGGACGCGGGTGCTGCTGGACTATGAACTCTCCCGCGACGGGCTCGATCCCGACGACATCAACGGATACGACGAGGACGAGTACACGCACATGGCCGTGGCCGTGGCCGTGCTTTCCGGCAAGGCGGACGTGGGCATGGGCATCCGCAGCGCGGCCAACGCGCTGGGGCTGGACTTCGTGCCCGTGGTGGAGGAGCGCTACGACCTGCTCCTCCCCGGGGAGTCGTATGAATCGCCCATGATTCGCGCGGTGCTGGGTGTCATTGCCGAGCCGTCGTTCCGGCGGGCAGTGGAGGAGCTGGGCGGATACTCCACCAGGGAAACGGGGCAGCTGGTTCCCGTGGATTGAACAGCGCGCGTCAGGGGGCGGGATGAATCAGGAAATCATGGTCCTTGAGGTCGACGTGCATCCAGCCGTCGCGGAGCTCGGACGGGAGCCCGAGCAGGAGCTTCACAGCCTCGGCCGCCTGGAGGCCGGCAACCACCCCCACCGTGAAGGAGAGCACCGAGGGCGCGGCCGGGGGAGACACGCTTGCAGGGTAGAGGCGGTCCAGCAGGTCGCCGCCGGGCATCTGCACCCCCACCTGGCCGTACCAGCCCGCCACCGCGCCGTGGACCAGGGGCAGGCCGCGCCGGGCGCACAGCGCGGCCAGGTCGCGCCGGGCCGGGGGCGAATCCAGGCAGTCCACCACCACGTTCACCCGGAAGGCCTCCTCGTCGCCGACGTCACGGAAATCGGCGGCGAATGCGCGGGCCGTGCAGAAAGGGTGCGTCCGCGCGGCGCGTTCGGCGGCCGCTTGCGCCTTGCCGCGCCCCAGGGTGGATTGCAGGGCGTTGAGCTGGCGGTTCAGGTTGCTGGGGGCGAAGACGTCCGGGTCGAAGAGATGCAGCCTGCCCACGCCGATGCGCACCAGTTCGTCGATGACGTGGCCGCCGAGCCCGCCGCAGCCCACCACGGCCACGCCCCCGGCTTGCAGCCGCCGCTGCTGCTCCTCGGATATGGCACCCAGGTTGCGCTGGAAGGTCTCGGGGAAAGACGCCACGGAATGACTCGCTTTTTGTGTACAACTCATTGTTATTTATTTCAAAATACAATCGCTGTCAATTGCGGCCACAGCCTGGCGCGGCGGGCCGGGCGTTTGCGCGGGGCGGTTTTGACGATGGGCACCAGGGAATCATGATGGTGCGCGGCAGGGCGGGAATCGTACGGCAGACGGAGGCCATGCGTTGGCTCAACATTGTCGTGCGCACGGCGCATATCGGTGCGGCCGCCATGCTGTTCGCCTGCGCCACGGGGGCCATATCCGTCCAGGAATCGAGCATCTGGCATTATCTCATCATCGCCACAGGCGACGCCCTCGTGGTCATGGAGTGGCTGCACGATCGGCGCTGGGTGCATCGCGGAAAGGGCCTTCTGGCGATCCTGCACCTGGGGCTCTTCATCGTGATCCAGTTCCACCCCGGCTGGACCGTGCCCCTGCTCTGGGCGATCCTCATCCTGGGCAGCGTCTGCAGCCACATGCCGCGACGCTACCGCCACTGGTCGATCATCCAGGGCTGGGAACGGCGTGAAACTGGAAATGCATACGAATCGGAACCGTTGGAAGACGAATAGTCCTGCGCCAGGAGGTGAGGATGATCCCCCTGATGACGACCAAGGAAGTTGCGGAGTTCCTCCACGTCAACGAAAAGAAAATCTATTCGCTGATTTCCGACAATGGCCTGCCCGCGACGCGGGTCGCGGGGAAATGGGTCTTCCCCAGGAACCTGGTGGAGCAGTGGATAGAGAACAACACGCTCAACTTTCCCAAGCATGCCCGCTCCATAACGGCCAATCCGAGGCTCATCGTGCTGGCGGGCAGCAACGACATGCTGCTCGACAGGGCCATAGCCTCCTACAACCGCGCCTATCCCGGCCGCCTCGCGGTCTTCGGCAACATCGGCAGCCAGGGCGGAATCCAGGCCCTGCGCAAGGACTTGTGCCACATCTGCGCCAGCCACCTGGTCCAGGACGACGAGGTGGAATACAACTTCCAGTTTGCGGCCGAGTTGTTCGAGAAGATGCCCGTGGTGGTCAATTTCTGCCGTCGGCACCAGGGGCTGCTGTTTCGCAAGGACAATCCCCTGGACATCCACTCCGTGGCGGACCTGGGGCGCAAGGAAGTACGGCTCGTCAACCGCTCCCTGGGCACCGGCACGCGGGTGCTGCTGGACAGGGAGCTGGAAAAGGCCAACCTCAAGCCGGAGGACGTCAACGGGTACGCCAACGAGGTCTCCCGGCACATGGACGTCGGGCTGGAGATTCTCGCCGGGCGGGCGGACGTCGGCCCGGCCATCGAACCCGTTGCGGGCACCCTCGGGCTCGGCTTCCTGCCGCTGCGCTGGGAGCGCTACGACCTGCTCGTCTGCAAGGACGTCTTTTTCGAGAAGTCCATCCAGAACTTTTTCGGGTTGATCCGCTCGGAGTCATTCCTGGAAACGGCTCGGTCCATCGCCGGGTACGACCTGGAATCCACGGGCAGCGTCGTCTTTCAGGATGGCGAGGAATAAGCGGCGCGAAGCCGCCGGGGAACAACGTTTTCCATGAGAGCAAGGGGGAAGTTCATGTCCGATGCGGCCCGTTGTACGATCAAGATAGCGCTTGACGCGGCGCGAGCGAAGCAGTTCGCCTCCCTGCTCCAGCATGGATTCCTCCAGCCCGTTTCCGGGCCCGTGCCCATCCGGGATTTTCTCGTGGGGCTTCCCGGCTTCACGCCGGAATACATCGAGAGCGAGGTGCAGACCATCTTCCACAACGGCGTCGCAGCGGACAACCTGGACGACCTGCTGTACGCGGGGGATACGCTGGCGCTCTCCGCAGCCATGCCCGGGCTGGCCGGGGCCATTTTCCGGCGGGCGGGGGTGCATGCCTCCCTGCGCGCCAGGGTGGCGGAAGCGGCGCATGAGGAGCCCGGCCGCGAAGGCTTCGTGCTGGTGAAGCTCTACAACCAGATAGGCGCCGACCGCGTCGGCGACGTCCTGCGCGGCGGGGTGCGCATCTCCGGCAGGGCCCTGGCGGGCTTCGTGCGGCGGCGCGAGGACCTCTTCGGCGGGGCAACGCGGCTCTGCGCTGCGGAGCAGCGCCTTGCGGACGAGCGGTTCCTGGAACACCTCTGCACGCAGGAGCAGGTCGAGCTTTCCACGCTTCCGGCAGGGTGATGCCGGAGGGGCTTTCCCCGTTTTCAGGATGTCCGAAACGGGCGTCGCGGCGGCCCGGCAGCCCGGTTCGAGAATCTTCTGCAATGCCGGGAAGTGTTCAGGAATCTCCCGTGTTGGGCCGGGGCGTCCATGGGGACGCCCCGGCCCGCAGGAGGGGTTATGAGGTGTTACCCTTTCATCGCCTTGAAGGGCCGCGCCAGGGTGGCGAAGAACTCCTGCTTGGACAACGGGCCGAGCTTGGCCTCCGCCACCGCGTGGGTGTGGTAGTTCTCGGGCTTGTCCGTGAGCAGGAAGATCACGCTGACGTCGTCGGGGTCGGCCAGCATGGCCTCGGGCCACTTCTTCTTGAGCAGCTGGAGGCGGCTTTCGGCCAGCTTGAGCATGTCCTCGCGCTCGCCGAAGTTCATGGCCCCGGTGGGACACGACTTGACGCAGGCGGGCGGCATGCCGCTGTGGATGCGGGCGTTGCACATGTCGCACTTGACCAGGAACCCGGTCTTCTCATTGCGCCGGGGGATGTCGTAGGGGCATGATTCGCGGATTTCCTCGTACTGCTCCTTGCTGAATCCCTTGGTCTTTTCCGTGTAGACGATGGCTCCGGTCTTCTCGTCCTGGGTGATGGCCTCCTCGATGTAGTAGTCGCCGGTCATCTTGCACGGGGCGGAGACGCAGTGGCGGCACTGGTCGGGGAAGAAGTTCCAGCGGATCACGCCGTTGCTCAGGTTTTCGCTGAAGCGGACGAGCTTGTAGTTGTTGGGGTTCAGGTCCTGCGGGTTCTGGTGGCTGCCCCAGCCGACCTGGTAGGTCTTGTTGGCCGGGAGCTCGTTCCATTCCTTGCAGGCGATCTGGCATCCGCGGCACGCCGTGCAGCGGGAGGTGTCGATGAATATGGTTTTGGACATCTCGCTCTCCTTCTTTTATGGGGTGGCCAGCTCGGTGATCTTGGTCGCCTTGCGGATGTTGACCAGACTCGCCTTGAACTCCGGAATGGTGGTGTTCGGGTCGCCCACCGACGGCGTGAGCCGGTTGGTGGAGTCGCCGCTTCCGGGGGTCGTCCAGCCGAAGCAGTAGGGCATGCCGATCTCGTGGATGATCCGCCCGTGGACCTTCAGCGGGCGCATGCGCACCGTGACCATGGCCACGGCCTCGACCTGGCCGCGAATGGACTCGACGATGATGACCTCGCCGTTCTTGATGCCCTTCTCCCCGGCCAGTTCCGGGCTCATCTCCACATAGAGCTGGGGCTCGGCCTCCAGCAGGTTCGGCACGTTGCGGGTTTCTCCGCCGCCGCACCAGTGCTCCGTGAGGCTGTAGGTCGTGAGCACGATGGGATACTTCGGGTCCGCCGGCTTGGCGAGCACGTCCAGGGGACTGGTGGCGAACTTGTACACCGGGCTGTTGAGCTGCCCGGAGAACAGGTTGCTGTCCACGGGCGTCTCCGCCGGTTCGTAGTGCTCGGGGAAGGGGCCGTCCTGCCTGCCGGGGCCGAAGAGGTGGCCCAGGCCGTGCGTGTGCATGATGAAGGGGTAGCGGCCCTTGCCCGTGGCCAGCGGCGGCCAGCCGCCGTCGGGCACGTCGCCCACCCACTTGCCGTCCTTCCACTCGATGACCGCCTTTTCCGGGTTGTACGGCTTGCCGTTCAGGTCCACGGAGGCACGGTTGTAGAGGATGCGGCGGTTCACGGGCCAGCACCACGACCAATTGGGGTAAAGCCCGATCTTCTTCTGCATCGGGGTCTGGGTCGGGTCGCGGCGCAGGCACTTGTTTCCTTCCTCCTCGGTCCAGCTGCCCGCGTAGAGCCAGTTCAGGCTGGAGGTCGCGCCTTCGTCGGAAAGGGCGGTGAAGGAGGGAACCTGGTCGCCCTTCTTGTAAGTCTTCTCGCCGACCTTCGTATCACGGGTGAAGCGGCCGTTGATGCGCTGGCAGAGGTCCTCGGGGTCGAACTTCTCGGGCCAGTCGAGCTTGAGCACCGGTTCGGGGAAGGTGCCGCCCTCCTTGGCGTAGAGCTCGCGGATCTTGTTCATGATCGGGATGTACATCTCGGCAAAGGGCCGGGCCTCGTACTGCGGCGCGACGGCCTGGCCGTGCCAGAGCAGCCAGCGGCCGGAGTTCGTCACGGAGCCGCTCTTCTCCAGCCTGTGGGCCGAGGGCAGCAGGAAGAACTCGGTCTTGACCTTCTTGGGGTCCACGCCCGGGCGATGCCAGTTGTCCGTGGTTTCGGAGTTGTGCAGCTCGGCGCAGACGACCCAGTCGAGGTTGTCCATGGCCTTGCGGATCTTGTTGGTGTTGGGCACGGAGTTCATGGGGTTCAGGCCCATGAAGAAGCCGCCCGTCATCTCGCCCCGGTACATGCGGTCGAA
>JBFWJM010000185.1:0-6639 GCA_050253205.1 Desulfovibrionaceae bacterium | reverse complement strand
GCACCGGCTTGGGGGGCGTTTCCCGTTAATAACACAGACCCCTTGCTGGAATTCGTAGAACCTTCTATAAAAGTGAGAATGCCGTGACGGCCTCGCCTCTCCGGCATCGGCCCGGGATTCGCAGGCAGGGAAAAACTCATTGAATTGTCTGTTTGCTTATTATCAAATTGTTGCAGAAAGTCGCCTTGATAGATGGTTTCAGTGATTCGCCCCGGGGGGGTGCGGATGACACGGAAGCAACCCGGTTCGTTCATCAGGAGGTAGGAGATGTTCAAAAATCTGAAGCTGGGGGTGAAGCTCGGGCTGGGCTTCGGCCTGCTGATCCTCATTGCCGCACTGCTTGGCGGCGTGGCCGTGCTCAACATGATGCAGGTTCGGGGTGCTTCCCAGCGGCTGGCCGAGGAGTACGTGCCGGAAGTGGCCATAGCCAACGACCTGGAGCGCAATGCCCAGGTGACCATGAAGGCCATGAGCAACTATGCGTTGAGCGAGCAGCCGGAATATTGGAAGCTCGCGCAGGACAGCCACGCCCAGGTGGAGGACGCGCTCTCCCGGGCGCAGGCCCACGCCAAGCAGTATGAAGAGCTGGTGCATCTGCGCGAGGACACGGAGCGCGCCGCTGCGGGCGTCTCCCGTTACGGCGAGCTTTCCCGAAAGACCAACGAACTCATCGGGGCCATGAGCGATATCCGCAGTGGGATGGACGCCGCTGCCGCGACCTACATGCAGAACTGCAACGACTTCCTGGAGATGCAGAACGAATCCATGACCTCGGAGATCGCCCAGGGGCTGCCCGCCCCGAGGCTGGTGGAGCGGCTGCGCAAGATCACCCTGGTCAACGAGATCATCGAACTCGGCAACGATACCCGGATCAAGAACTTCAAGGCCCAGGCCACCCGCGACCCGGCGCTCATGCACTCCGCCATGGAAAACTTCCCCAGGATGGATGACAAGTTCAACGAGCTTGCGGCCATCACTCATCGCGCGGTGAACATTGAGCAGATCAAGGCGACGCGGGCGGCGGCAACGGCCTATGGCGACGCCATGCGCTCCTACCTCGACAACTCCCTCGTCATGGTTGAGCTCACCAAGCAGCGCGAGGAAGCGGCGGCGGAGGTGCTCCTGGCCGCCAGGAGCACGGCCGAGGCAGGGGTGCAGGCCACCCAGGAGCGGGCCGACGATGCCGTCCAGGCCCTGGGCCAGGCGTCCACCATCATGATCGCCGGGCTGTGCGCCGCGCTGGTCATCGGCGTGGCCATCGCCTTCCTGCTCACGCGCATGATCACGCGGCCCGTGCTCCTGGGGGTCCAGTTCGCCCAGAGCATGAGCCAGGGCGACTTCACCCGCATGCTCGACGTGGACCAGAAGGACGAGATAGGCGCGCTGGCCTCGGCGCTCAACGACATGGTCTCCAAGCTGCGCAAGGTGGTCCACGAGGTCCAGTCCGCCACGGACAACGTGGCCTCCGGCTCCGAGGAGCTCTCAGCCTCGGCCCAGACCCTCTCCCAGGGGGCCACGGAGCAGGCCGCCAGTGTGGAGGAGGTCTCCGCCTCCATGGAGCAGATGTCCAGCAACATCCAGCAGAACGCCGAGAACGCCAAGGAAACCGAAAAGATATCCGAAAAGGTCTTCCGCGATGCCGAGCAGAGCGGCGACGCCGTGAACCAGGCCGTGGACGCCATGAAGAACATTGCCGAGAAGATCACGGTCATCGAGGAGATCGCCCGGCAGACGAACCTCCTGGCACTCAACGCGGCCATCGAGGCTGCCAGGGCCGGAGAGCACGGCAAGGGCTTCGCCGTGGTGGCCGCCGAGGTGCGCAAACTGGCCGAGCGCAGCGGGGCCGCCGCCAACGAGATCAGCGAGCTCTCCGCCTCCACCGTGGGTGTGGCGGACAATGCCGGCAAGATGCTCCAGCAGCTCGTGCCCGACATCCGCCGCACCGCCGAGCTCGTGCAGGAGATCACCGCCGCCAGCAGCGAGATGGACGTGGGCGCGGAGCAGATCAACAAGGCCGTGCAGCAGCTCGACACCGTGATCCAGTCCAACGCCTCCGGTGCGGAGGAGATGGCCTCCACCTCCGAGGAGCTCTCCAGCCAGAGCCAGCAGTTGCAGCAGACCATGTCCTTCTTCATGGTCGACTCGCGCGAATCGCGCCGCAAGGTCAGCGTGGCTCCCGCAAAGCCCAAGCGGCTGGAGGCGGGGCGCGCCGCCGCCCCCGCCCGCAAGGAGCCCCGCCAAGACAACGAGGGCGAGGAGCTCGGCGGCGTGGCGCTGGACATGGACTCCGACGGCGAGTTCGAGCGCTTCTAACCCGAACACGGGAGGGCCCATGGCGGAGCCGGAACAGGACATCACGGAATATCTGACGTTTACCCTCGGGCGCGAGGTCTTCGCCCTGGGCATCGCCTCGGTGCGGGAGGTACTGGAGGTCACGGACCTGACGGTCATCCCCCGCACTCCGGAGTTCATGCGCGGGGTCATCAACCTGCGCGGCAGCGCCGTGCCGGTCATGGACATGCGCATGAAGTTCGGCATGTCCAAAAGCCGCGAAACCGTGGACACCTGCATCATCATCGTGGAGGTGGACGTGGGCGGCGAGAAGAGCCCCATAGGCGGGTTGGTGGATTCGGTACGCGAGGTGCTCCACATTCCCCAGTCGGCTGTCGAGCCCGCGCCGCCCATGGGCGCGGCGGTGGATACCCGCTACATCAAGGGCATGGCCCGCGTGGGGGAGGAGTTCATCATCCAGGTGGACATGGACAAGGTCTTCTCTGCGGACGAGCTCGTGCTGGCGGGGGTGGGTCCCGCGGCCAATGCCGCTGAGGCCCCGGCCTGACGAGAATCCTCATGGGCGCTGGGCGGGGGCTTCCCCCCGCCCCCCCACCCGCCCCTCCCTCCCGCCTCCCAGAATAAAACAGTTGCACATATGCTCTATATAGAATATCCACACCTGAAACATGGAGGTGGATATGCGGAATTGGATTGGGGGGGCGCTGCTGGCGGCGTCGCTGCTTGCCTCGGGTTGCGCCAGCATTGTGAGTGAGAACAACTCCACGACCTACATCGAAACCACGCCGCCCGGTGCCACCTGTGTGCTGCATGGCCAGGATTTCAACCGCACCATGACCACGCCTGGCAGCATCAACCTGCCCTCCGAGGCCGCCCCGGTGACCATCGCGTGTTCCGCCGAGGGCTACCACACGGCCAGCGAGGTCATGGACACCAGCGCGGATGGCTGGATCATAGGCAACCTCATCTTCGGCGGGGTCATCGGCGTGGTGGTGGACGCGGCCCGAGGAGCGGGCCAGAAGTATCCGCCGAAGTTCGAGCTCTCCCTCGAACCAGCGGACTTCGAGACCGCCGAGGCCAGGGACGACTTCTACGCCCAGCGCGAGAAGCTGGTGAACGCCAAGTGGGACCAGCTGGCCAAGAGCGCCGAGGTCCGCCACAAGGACAACAGGACGCGGCTGGACAAGGCCCTCGCCGAGGTGGAAGAGGGAAGGAGCAAGGAACTCGCCGCGCTCAACGAACGGCGCTTCGCCAGCTTGGTGGGCCCGCCCGAGCCTGCGGAGTCCGTGGAGACTGCCACCCAATAACGAACCGGATACACGGTCGATACGCAGCCGACAAACGGCCCGACACACGGTCCGCTTGGGCCGCAGCACACGTGAACGCCCCATGAGCGTGGGGCGTTTTTCGTGCGTGTGGCTTTCATTGGCGCAAGGCGAGGGGGCAATGCCGGGGCAGCCCCCCGGCTCCCCGAAACGGGCGCGCATAGAAAAAGGGTTGCGATTTCTCGCAACCCTTGTTCATTCTGGTCGGGATGGCGTGATTCGAACACGCGATCTCTGCGTCCCGAACGCAGCGCTCTACCAGACTGAGCCACATCCCGTCGAGGAAGTGCTGCTTAACCGAATCGAAACTGAAAGGCAAGGGGTGTTTCCCGGTCGTGGGAAAAAAGACCCCTTTCTGCATTTGCCAAACCATGCCCTTTGCTGATAGGAAAACTTCTCGTTTATCGAGCCCTGGCCCACCAGGGCTGCTCGCGCGCAGAGATTAAGACGTAGCCTCACGGTTACGTTGCATTTTTATTGTCAATGACTCGTCCGGTGGAGCTGTCCCACCGTCAAGGGCGATGGATTCCAAGGAGTTGCCTGTGATCAGGGTTGTCGTCGTCGACGATTCCGCCTTCATGCGCAAGGCCATCGCCACCATGCTGGAGAAGGACCCCCTGATCCGCGTCGTCGGCTCGGCCAAGAACGGCGAGGAGGGGCTCCAACTCGTGCGGGAGCATGAGCCGGACGTGGTCACCCTGGACATCGAGATGCCCGTCATGGACGGGCTCACGGCACTGCGGCACATCATGATGGAAATGCCGCGCCCGGTGCTCATGGTCAGCTCCCTGACCACCGAGGGGGCCGAGGCCACTCTCAAGGCCATGGAGCTCGGCGCGGTGGATTTCATCCCCAAGCAGCTCTCCAAGGTCAGTCTCGACATCGTGAAGATCGAGGCGGACCTCATCGCCAAGGTCAAGGCCATCGCCGGGCGCAGGATGCGCCCCGTCTCCCATGCGCGGCCAGCGCCGGTGAGCCTGCCAAAGGTCGCTCCGGAAAGAATTCCCACCGCCCGGCCCTGGAAAACCACGCCCACCACGGCAGCCGGGGCCGCCCCGGCCCCGCGAGGCGGCGTCCAGCGCGAAGTGGTGGCCATAGGCGTCTCCACGGGCGGGCCGCCCGCCGTGCAGAAGATCATGGCCGCGCTCCCGGCGGACTTTCCCTCGGCCATCCTCATCGCCCAGCACATGCCCGCAGCCTTCACCGGGCCCTTTGCCGAACGGCTCAACGGCTTGAGCAAGCTGACCATCAAGGAAGCCGAAGACGGCGACCCGGTGCGCCCCGGGCATGTGTACGTCGCCCCCGGGGGCAAGCACATGACGCTGGAGCGCCGGGCCACCGGAATGATCGTTCGGGTGGGCACGGAGCCCGCCTCCGCACTGTACAAACCCTCGGTGGACGTGCTCGTCTCCTCCGTGGCCGGGGCGGCGGGCCGCCGCGCCCTGGCGGTGATTTTGACGGGCATGGGCTCCGACGGCATGCTCGGCGTGCGCGAGTGCAAGGCCAGGGGCGGCCTGGTGCTCGCCCAGTCCGACGCCACCTGCGTGGTCTACGGCATGCCCAAGGCCGTGGTCGAGGACGGCACGACGGATCGCGTTGTGGACCTTGACGACATGGCCGCTGCTATTGTTGAATGCCTCTACCGATGACTTTCTGGCCGAGGGGGGCTGATGGCCGATAGCGACTTTCTGAGGGACCTGACCAGCGAGGACAATGAACTGCTGCGCGAAGCCGCCTACGAGGCGGGGCGAGCGCGCAGCGTGGAGGCCGTGCCCGCCCTGGCGGGGCTGCTCCGGCGCAACAACCTCGGCGTCCAGGAGGCCGCGGACGCGGCCCTTCGCGCCATAGGCGGCAGAGAGACAGTGGAGGCCATGGTGCCGCTGCTGCGCTCCGACGACGCCCCCGTGCGCAACCTGGCCATGGACATCCTCCGGGCCGTGGGCGGGGAGCACGTGGAGCCGCTGGTGGCATTGGTCCACGACGAAGACACCGACATCCGCATCTTCGTGGCCGACATCCTCGGCTCCACCAGCTCCGCGCTGGCGCTTTCCCCGTTGTGCGACATGCTGCTCAAGGACCCGGAGGTCAACGTCCGCTACCAAGCGGCCGTGTCCCTCGGCGCGCTCGGCATGCCTGCGGCGGCGGATTGCCTGAACAAGGCCATGAGCGACGAGGAATGGGTCCAGTATTCCGTCATCGAGGCCCTCTCCAAGCTCCGCCAGGCCAGCTCCGTGGGTGCGCTGGTCAAGGCGCTGGACAAGTCCTCCGACCTCGTGGGCTCCATGATCGTGGACGCCCTGGGCTCCATGGGCAACGTCAAGGCCGTGCAGGTGCTGCTCAAGCGCCTGGAGTCGTCCCCGGCGGCCATGCGCAACAAGATCGTCAAGGCGGTCATGGACATTCTCGGGCCCAGGTCCCTGAACCTGCTCTCCCCGGCCGAACGGGAGGACCTGCGGGTCTACATGCTCGCCGCCCTGGAAGACGACGACGCGGAGATCCAGGACGCGGCCGTTGCCGGGCTGGCCTCCCTCGGCGGGGAGCAGGCCTCCCAGGCCATCCTCTCCCTGGCGGCTGGGCTCGACCCCGACCGCGACCAGGACCGCCTGGACGGCATGGTGGGCAGCCTGGCGGCCATCGGCATGACCACCTCTCTGGCCTGGGCCCTGGAGGACAAGGACTGGAAGCGCGCGCGCAGCGCCGTGCTGGTCATGGAGCGCATCGGCGGGCCCGAGGCCTGCGCCGCCATGATGGACGCCTTCTGGGACAAGGACCTGGAGCTCCAGCGGCTCATCGCCCGGACCCTGGCCGAGGTGGGGGATGAAGCGGCCAAGCCGTTTTTCCTCTATGTCATCGACCGCCACGAGGACGGCAAGGTGCTCAAGTCGGCCCTGCGGTTCCTCAACGGCCGCCTGGAGCCCGGCGAGGCGGACGAGACCCTTTTCAAGCTCCTGGCCCACGAATACGACGACGGGAAGGAGGCCGCCCTGGAGGTCTGTATCGCCCTGGGCGGGCAGGCCAGGAC
>JBFWJM010000184.1:0-6671 GCA_050253205.1 Desulfovibrionaceae bacterium | reverse complement strand
ATGGCGGCCGTCTCTCCCGCAGCCCGGCTGATGGAGAGGATGGAGCCCGTGAGGATGCCGGGCAGGGCTGCGGGCAGCACCACCCGGTAGATGGTCTGCCACTTGGTGGCCCCCAGGCCGAGGCTCGCCTCGCGGTAGGTGTCGGGCACGGAGCGCATGGCCTCCTCCGTGGTGCCGATGACCACCGGGAGCGTGAGCGCGCCGAGCGTCAGCGCGCCAGCCGCGATGGACACGCCCAGCTGCAAGACCCCCACGAAGAGCCCGAGGCCGAAGAGCCCGAAGACCACCGAGGGCACGCCAGCCAGGTTGTTGATGCAGATGCGGATGAGCCGGAGCACCTTGCCGGGCCGGGCGTATTCATTGAGGTAGATGGCCGAGGCCACGCCCAGCGGCAGGGCCACCACCATGGACGAGAGCGCCAGCATGAAGGTGCCGAAGATGCAGGGGAAGATGCCGCCCTCGGTCATGGACTCGCGCGGGAACTGGGAGAGGAACTCCCAGCTGATGGCGGGCAGGCCATTGACCAGCAGGAAGCCCACGATGACGGCCAGGGCCAGGCCGTTGACCACTGCGGCGGAGCGGAACAGCGAGAAGACGAGCCCCTCGCGGACCTTGCGCCGCATGTTGCGTCGGTGGTTGCGTTCCTCGTCGTGCAGGATGGATGCGTCGGTGTTCGATGCGTCGATGTTCATGGCGTCTCCGTCTTACAGGGTGGCCGCGCCGACCTGCTTGTACTTGTGGGCGATGTGGTCGGCGATGACGTTGAAGACCAGGGTAAACAGGAACAGCACGATGCCGATGGCGAACAGGGCGAAGTAGTGCGCCTCGCCAAAGGGTGCCTCGCCCATCTCCGCCGCGATGGAGGCGGGCATGGGCCGCACGGGGTCGAAGATGGAATCGGGCACCATGCCCGCGCCGCCCGCCACCATGAGCACGACCATGGTCTCGCCGATGGCCCGGGACATGCCCAGGATCACCGCCGTGGAGATGCCCGAGAGCGAGGCCGGGACCACCACCTTCCAGATGGTCTCGTTGTGCGTGGCCCCCAGCGCCAGGGAGGCCTCCTTGAGCTCCAGGGGCACGGCGAAGATGGCGTCCTCGGAGATGGAGGTGATGGTCGGAACCGACATGAACGCGAGCATGATGGAGGCGTTCAGCATGTTGAGCCCGTTGGCTATGCCGAAGGTATCCTGCAAAAACGGCGCGACGATGACCATGCCGAAGAAGCCTATGACCACCGAGGGCAGCGAGGCGAGCAGCTCGATGATGGGCTTGACGATGTTGCGCACGCGCGGGGTGGCGATCTCGGCCAGGTACAGCGCGGTCATGACGCCCAGGGGGATGGCGATGAGCGAGGAGAGCACCGTCACCGAGAGCGAGCCCATGATCAGCGGGTAGATGCCGAACTCGGGCGCGTCCTCGTCCGTGGGGTACCAGCCCCGGCCGAAGAGGAAGTCCTTCACGGACACGTGCTCGAAAATGGGCAGCCCTTCCTTGAACAGGAAGATCATGATCAAAAAGAGGATCAGGATGGACGTGAGGGCCGTGACGAAGAACACGCCCTGGATGAGCCTGTCCTTGGTGCGGCGCTGGAGCTTGAGCATCCTGAGCGTTACGGCGATGGCCACGAAGGCCCCGAACAGGGCGGCGAAAATGTAGTAGCCCGTGGCGCGGCTGTCGATGTCGTGCTGGAGCGCGCGCTCCAGAAATTCGAGGCCGTTGTCGTTGAGCTCGACCCCGCGCCCCTGGCGGCGGACGATGGAGGCCTTCTCGTTGACGACCTTGCCGATCTCGTTGACCGCGAGGCGGGCGGCGTGCAGGGGGGAATCCTCGCCCTTTTCCTCCTGAACGTCGGAGTATTCCTGGGTCAGGAAGAAGTCCACGTAGCGGTTCACCTCTTCGATGGCGCCGCGCATGGAGTTGTCTTCCAGGCCGCGCTTCTGGGCGGAGTGGATCTGGTCGAGGTAGACGCGCTCCACCATCGAGGGGGTGGCCTGTCGCCCGCCCACGAACATGAGCAGCGCCGCCGCGAGCGTCATGCCGATGAGGACGAGGGTCAGCTTGTCGAACTGTATCCGGGAGGCCTGGGGCTGGTTCACTGAATGCTCCGGTGTCGGGAGTTCCGTGTTCCTGACGCGCGGAACCGGGGCCGCCTTGTCCGGCGGCCCCGGTTGTGGTCGCGTCTGCCTATGCTTCGCGTGGAAGCTTCCTTACTGCACCTTGATGAAGCCGGTGGTCTCGGCCAGGTCCTGGCCGGCGGGGCTCATCATGAAGTCGAGGATGGTCTTGACGTCGCCGGTGGGCGCGCCGGGGGTGTAGCAGTTCAGGCCGCGGGAGATGGGGTAGGAGCCATCCAGGGCGGTCTTGGTGGTGGCGGGCACGCCTTCCACGGAAACGGCCTTCAGCTCGCTGTTCACGTAGGCCAGGCCGACGTAGCCGATGGCGAGCTTGTTCTTGGCCACGGCCTGGGCCACGGCGCCGTTGGAGGCCTGCAGGGAAGCGCCGGGGAAGACCTTGTTCTTGTTGCCGTCGGACTCCATGATCTTGTCCTTCCAGCAGTCGTAGGTGCCGGAGGAGGTGTCGCGGGAGATGACGACGATCTCGGCATCCGCGCCGCCGAGGTCCTTCCAGTTGGTCACTTCACCGGTGTAGATCTTGAGCAGCTGGTTGCGGGTCAGGTCGCCAACGGCGTTGCCCGGGTTGACGATGGGCACGATGCAGTCGAAGGCGACAACGTGCTGCACCGGGGCGCGGCCGTTATCGGTGGCGGCGGTGATTTCCTTGTCCTTCATGTCGCGGGACATCATGGCGATGTCGCAGGTGCCGTCGATGAGCGCCTTGGCGCCGTTCGAGGAGCCGCCGCCGGAAAGGGAGATGGAAATTTCGGGGTGGGCTTTCTGGAAGTGGTCCACAACCTTCTGCATCAGGGGCAGGACGGTGGTGGAGCCCTTGATCTCCACGTTGCCGGCATAGGCGGCGGAGACGGTCAGGGCGAAGACGGCCATCAGAGCAATGAGCTTTTTCATGATACGAATTCCTCCAAAAGTGGTGTTGTTCTCAACGCGAGAGATGCAGAGGTTTATCAAGGAGTGGTTACAGCATTGTTACGGCGGGGAGAAAGGTGCGTGACACTCGTGACGGCCACATCCGGGGCTGAACCCGGGGACCAAGGCGCGCGTTTCGGCCTTTGCTTGCGCCCGGGGGCGAAATAGCGCATCCTCCCCGCATGAGGCGTGGTTCATGAAGGTGAAATACCTGATCATCGGCGCGGGGCCCACGGGCCTGGGCGCGGCGCACCGCCTGCGCGAGCTGGGCTGCGAGGACTTCCTCGTGCTCGAACGGGAAGGTTACGCGGGCGGGCTGGCCGCCAGCTTCAAGGACTCCGCGGGCTTCACCTGGGACCTCGGCGGGCACGTGCTCTTCTCGCACTACGAGTACTACGACAACCTCGTCCACGACCTGCTGGAGGGGCAATACCTCCGCCACGAGCGCGAGTCGTGGGTCCGCGCGGCGAATACCTGGGTGCCCTACCCCTTCCAGAACAACCTGCGCCACCTCCCGCCCGAGGCCCGCTGGAAGTGCGTGCGCGGGCTTTTGCCCGGCAACCGCCCCGAGCTCGCCCCCGGCCAGCGCCCGGCCCACTTCCGCCAGTGGATCGAGACCGTCTTCGGCCCGGGCATCGGCGAGACGTTCATGTGGCCATACAACTTCAAGGTCTGGGCCACGCCGCCGGAGCAAATGTCCTACTCCTGGATCGGCGAACGGGTCAGCGTGGTGGACCTGGAAGGGGTGCTGGAGAACATCCTCCTGGAGCGCGACGACGCTGGCTGGGGCCCCAACAACACCTTCCTCTTCCCGCTCTCCGGCGGCACCGGGGCCATCTTCACGGCCCTGGCCCGCAGGGTGGAAGACCGCATCCGCTACGGGGCCGAGGTGGCGCGCATCGACGCCCGGGGCAGGACCGTGCGCACTGCGGACGGCGAGACCATCGCCTACGAAACCCTGCTGAACACCGGGCCGCTGGACCTGCTCTGCACCCGCTGGCTGGAGGGCCCGGCCGAGGAGCTGGTGCGCGGGGCCGGGCTGCTGGAGCACAACTCCGTCTGGGTCGGGGGCGTGGGGCTCGACACCGCCCGGGCGGACTCGCGCTGCTGGATGTATTTCCCGGAGCAGGATTCCCCCTGCTACCGGATCACCAACTTCCACAACTATTCCCCGAACCTCACGCCCAGGCCGGGCGCGCAGCGCGCGTTCATGTGCGAGGTGTCCTACTCCGGGCACAAGCCCGAGGACCTCGACACGCTCATGGACGACGTGGTGCGCGGCCTGGTGGACACGACCCTCATGTGCGAGGACGAGCTGGCCGACATCGTCACCCGGCACGCCATGACCCGGGAGCACGGCTACCCTGTGCCCACCCTCGGGCGCGACGCCGGGCTCTCGCTCATCCTGCCGCGCCTGGAGGCCCAGGGCATCTTCTCTCGCGGGCGCTTCGGCGGCTGGAAGTACGAGGTCAGCAACATGGACCACTCGGTGATGCAGGGCGTGGAATGGGCCCAGCGCATGCTCAACGACCAACCGGAGACCACCTACACCCATGAATAAGCAAACCTTTGCCGCGCGGCGCCAACGGTTGCGCGAGGAAATGCGCGCCCGTGGCGTGGAGGCGCTCATCGTCTCCCACGCGGCCAACCGCTACTACCTCTCGGGCTTCGAGCTGCACGACCCCCAGTGCAACGAAACCTGCGGCTGGCTCGCCATCACGGCGGACGGCCGGGAGCTGCTGCTCACGGACCCGCGCTACGAGGATGCGGCCCTGCGCCTCTTCCCGGCGAGCGACGTGGTCATCTACTCCGCCAAGCGCTGGGAGACGATCCTGGGCGCGCTGGCCGGGCTGGGCACCACGAACTTCGCCTTCGACCCCGCGACCATCTCCGTCTTCGAGCACGAAAAGCTCCAGGAAAAGCTGACCCTCACCCCCGCGAAAAATCTCGTGGAAAAGCTGCGCATGATCAAGGACGCGGACGAGATCGCCCGCATGAAGGCCTCCTGCGCGCTGAACCATCGGCTCATGCAGTGGATCGAGGGCCGCCTCGCCCCGGGCCGCACGGAGACGGAAATCTCCTGGGACGTGGAGAAATTCTTCCGCGAGAACGGCGCCAGCGAGATGGCCTTCGAGACCATCGTGGGCGTGGGGCCCAATGCCGCCCTGCCCCACGCCATACCCGGCGAAACGCCCATCCGCGAGAACGCCCTGGTGCTCATCGACACGGGCTGCCGACTGCAAGGCTACAACTCCGACCAGACCAGGACCTTCTGGGTGGGCGGGGAGCCCTCCGACCGCTTCAAGACGGTCATGGACCTGGTTCGCTCCGCACAGCAGGCGGCCATCGACGTGCTCCGGCCCGGGCTCTCCCTCGCCGAGGCCTACCGCACGGCGCGCGAGGTCTTCGAGAAGGCGGGCGTGGCCGAGCGCTTCACCCACGGCCTGGGCCACGGCATCGGCCTGGAAACCCACGAGCCGCCGAGCCTCTCCTCGGTGAGCGAAGGCGCGCTCCAGCCGGGCATGGTGGTCACCGTGGAACCCGGGCTCTACTACCCCGACTGGGGCGGCATCCGCTGGGAGTACATGGCGCTCATCACCGAGGACGGCTGCGAGATCATGTGACGATGACCATTCGAGGGGGAGCAATGTCTCCCCCTCGGCTTTTTTCGTGTCTTTCCCTCCCTCCCCCTTGCTTATTGTGTTTTCTCAAGCATAATGCTCTGGCGACACGCGCCGGGGTGTCGCGACGTGTCATCAAGGACAGCGCAGGAACGTTTCGCGCCCAAGGGCAGGCGGTGCGAACAGCCGGAGGCTGCCGCAACGCCAGACAGGAGACGGAAATGTCGTACGAACGGATGCAGGAAGTGATGATGAAGGAGCTGCGGCTCTATCATTACCCGGTGGCGGTGAAATTCTTCTACAAGCAGGACGAGCTGGATGCCTTCATGGCCGCCGCCCCCGAGATACACACCCCGGTGAAGCCCATGACGTTTTGCCAGTGGGAGATCGGCGCGCGGATGAAGGGCCAGATCGTTTACTCGGGCATCGAGGGCCTGGGCTGTGGCAATGCCAAGTACAGCTTCGGCTGGAAGGGCCTCGACGACGGCGAAATCAAGGGCCACGCCAAGTACGCCAAGGACCTGGACCAGGCCGAGCGGTTCGTGCGCTCCAAGGCCCAGCTCCCCGAGGGGCTGCTCGGCATTGCCGTGGCGCCGCTCGGCAGCGTGGATGGGCTCTACGAGCCCGACACCATCCACTTCTACGTGGACAACATGCAGGCCTACCACCTGGCCGTGGACTACATGGCCGCCACGGACACCCACCCCCTGCGCCCGGCCATCACCATGAACTCCTCGGCCTGCGGCGGCAACGTCTGGGCCTTCAACGAGCAGTCGTTCAACATGTGCCCGGCCTGCTCCGGCAGCTACAATGCGGGCAAGACCGAGCGCGGCGAGATCAACGTGATGATCCCCGGCTCGCAGATCGGCCAGGTCTTCGAGCGGCTGGAAGAGCGCATCAAGGCGGGCAGCAGCTCCATCACCCGCCCGGGCGACGGCTTCCCCGGCGCGGACGTGAGCAAGAACTGTCCGCTGATCATCTTCAAGAAGGACAAGTAGCCTTCACG
>JBFWJM010000183.1:0-6678 GCA_050253205.1 Desulfovibrionaceae bacterium | reverse complement strand
GTGCGGCGGCTGCGCTCCAACTCGCGCCGTGCCAGCTCCATGAAGTGGCGGCGGTTGCAGAGGCCGGTGAGGCCGTCGGTGTTGGCCATGTGCGAGAGCTCGGCCAGCATGCGGCGGTGCTCGGTGACGTCGAGCACGACGCCCACGTGGCTCGCGCCGCAGCGCGCGCCGTCGGCCTCGCCGAGGGCCTGGGTGCTCAGCTGGACCCAGAGGGTGGTGCCGTCGCGGCGGCGCATGGCCGCCTCGAAGCGCTGCACCCCGCCCGTTTCGCGCAGGAGCTTCTCGTAGAGCCTGCGGTCGGCCCGCTGCTTGAAGAGCCTGCCCAGGCGGCCCGTCTCGCGCAGCAGGTGGTCCGGGTCGTCGAAGCCGAAGATGGCCGCCAGGGCCGGGTTGGCCTCGGCTATCTCGCCCTTGTCCGTGCAGCGGAACACGCCCTCGGCGGCGTTGGCGAAGATGGTCCTGTAGCGCGCCTCCTTGGCGGCTATCTCGCGGTTCAGCTCGTTCAACTGCGCCTGCATGCGGTCGCCCATGGAGAGCAGGCGGCGGCATTGGTTGAGCAGGCGGCGGAACCCGGCCAGGAGGTCCGTGAACGGTTGCCTGACCTCGGGGGCGAGGTCGTCCCGTTCCAGGGTCCCCTCGGCCGCGTGGATGAGCTCCCGCTCGCGCTGGAAGAAATCGGTGTGCATGTGCCCCTCCCTCGTGGCCGCTATGGTTTGGCCGAGGCCCCGCTGGCCGCTGTGCCGCTCGCTGCGGCCGAGGCCAGGAAGCGCTCGGCAAGAAACGCCCGGGCCATGCCGCGACGGGCCGCAGCAGTGGTTTCCAGCCCGCCGCGCTCGTCCATGGGGCCGCTGGCCCCGGCGCTCTCCAGCATGGCCTCGAAGGCTCGGCGAAGCGCCGCGAACCCCTCCTCCACCTCGGGGTAGCGGTTGTCCTCGCGCCAGGGCAGCACCAGGGTTTCGGTGAGGGTTCCGGTCTTGTGGGAGGGGGTTTGCAGGGCGTGGAACTCCCCTGCCGCGCCCGCGCGCTCGTTCACCCCGGGCCAGCAGTGCGGCTCGTAGGCGTCCGGCGGCTTGGGGATGGGGCTTTCGATGCGTACCATGGGCAGGCAGAGCCCCTTCTCGAACTCGTCCAGGGCGGCGGTGTAGGTCAGGCGGGGGCGCAGGTTGCCCCGCTTCTTGGTCAGGGTCCATTCCAGTCGCATTAGTGGCGCTCCATGGCGACCACCTCGCCAAAGGGCGGCGGGGCGAAGTCCGGCTCCGTGCAGGCCCAGAGCACCGGGTAGGCGGGCTCGGGCGGGAAGCGGTCGCAGTTGAGGTCCGTGAGGTAGATGAGGCAGGTGGGCGCGGGGCCGTGCTCCAGCCGCTGGAACACGGGGCGGTAGTCCGTTCCTCCCCCGCCCCCGGGGGAGAGGGCGAGGGGCAGGTCCGCGCGGGTGAGCAGGGTTTCGGAGTGCAGGGCGGCGTCGCACGCCAGGAGCAGCACCTGGGCGTCGAGCTCCTCCACGATGGCAGAGAGCTCCGCGCCGAAGCGGGCGAGGTCGCGCTCGTCGATGGAGCCGGAGGTGTCGAGCCCCACGGCCAGCAGGGCGGGCTCGCGGCCGTCCAGCCCCGGCAGGTGGAGCCCGGCGTGGATGTGCCGCCTGTCCGGGCGTATCCAGGAGTAGTCGTTCTTCACCGCGCGCTCCACAAAGCGGCGCAGCAGCTCGCGCCAGGGCAGGGCCCGGGAGCCGCAGGCCCCCACGAGCCGCGCCAGCCCGGCGGGCAGTTCGCCCGCCTCGCGCTGGCGGTGGGCCGCCCGGGCCAGGGCCTCCTTCCAGGACTGCTCCTCCAGGGCGAGATCGGTTTCGGCGTCCTGGCCGCCGTGGTCGGCGGGGGCGTCGCGCACCTCGCCGCTCATGCCAGGGTCCGCGCCCGCTTCGTCCTCGGCGGTTTCGCCGCCGTCGTCCCCGCTGCCGGGGGCGCGCCCCTCGGCGTCGGGCGGGTTGTCGGAAGTCTCGTCCGAGGGGCTCTGCGGTTCGGCGCTCTCGCCGCCCTCGGCGGCGCGGGCCTCGCCCTCGGCGTCGTCCGGCTCGCCGGGGCCCTGCTTTCCGCTGAAGGACTCGCGGCGCTCGCGGTCCACCTCCAGCAGCGCGGCGTAGATGGCCTCGGCGCTCCTGCCCTCGAAGTCCGGGTCGTGGAGGTAGCCCGTGGGCAGCTCCAGCCCGGCCTCCAGCAGCAGGGGGTTGATGGCCAGGTCGCAGGCGCGGTTCCAGAGGGCCTTGTCGCGCCCGGAGCGGCGGACGTGGTGCGCGCAGGCCAGGTGCAGCACCTCGTGGCACTGCATGCCCTTGACCTTGGCCGGGGGCAGGCCGCGCACGTAGCCGGGGTTGTAGGCCAGGGTCCGGCCGTCGGTCCAGGCCGAGGCGCAGGAGGGGTCCTCGCGCAGGGTCAGGCGCAGGGCCAGGTGGGCGAAGAAGGGGTGGTCGAGCACCAGCTCGCTCCGGGCGCGGGCCATCTTCTCCCAGGCCTCGTGCGAGAGGGCTTCGCGCTCCCGCTGATTTGCGGCGGTCACATGAGCACCTTGCTGTTCTCCCTGGCCCAGCCGCCGAAGGCCTCGGTCTCCACTATGGCCGGGTGCGTGGCGGCGGCGTCGCGCATGAGCAGCACGCCGTACTCCACGGGCATGCGCGCGGCCAGCCGGGCCAGGCCAGGGGCCGTCTCGCCGCTGGCGCGCCGGGCCAGGGCCTCGCAGAGCGCGCAGAGCACGTCCGGGTCGCTGGGCAGGGGCGCGTCGTGGGGGTCGGCCAGGAGGGCCTCGGGGTCGGGCAGCTCGGCGCAGACGCGCAGATACGCGGCCAGCTCCGAGGCCGCCGCCCGGCCCACGGCCCCCTCGGCCAGCCGGGCGATGGTGGCCTGGTCCGCGCCGGAGCCGAGGATGCGCGAGACGAACTCCCAGGAGCGCGGCGAGGCAAAGGCCTTTTCGTCGCGCGTGGGGTCGAAGTCGTGCAGCAGGGCGGGGCGCAGCCCGAGGAAGGCGATGAGCCTTTGGTCCAGGCCGTTCTCCCGGGCCCAGGAGGTCCAGTCGTCCAGGTCGGCGTCGAAGTCGAGGTGGACCAGGCGGTTGGCCAGGGCCGAGGGCATGCGGTGGGTGGCGGCGCGGTCCGTGTCGCGGTTGCCTGCGGCGATGACGGTGAAGCCTTCCGGCAGCTCATATTCGCCGAGCCTGCGGTCGAGCACGAGCTGGTAGCAGGCGGCCTGCACCAGGGGCGGGGCGGCGTTGAGCTCGTCGAGGAAAAGGATGCCCCGGCCCGAGCGCGGCAGGAACCCGGGCGCGCACCAGACGGCCGCGCCGCGTTCGTCGATGCGCGGGAGGCCGCGCAGGTCCACGGGGTCGAGCAGCACGGCGCGGACGTCCACGAGGCGCAGGCCGCGCTCCCGGGCCACCCGGCCCACCACCTGGCTCTTGCCCACGCCGGGCGGCCCCCAGAGGAAGGCGGGCTGGCCCACGTCGAGCAGGGCGTGCAGGGCGGATATGATCTGAGAAGGTTTCATGGATGGGTCTCCCGAATGCGTTTTCCCCGGCTTATTGAAAATGAATTTCAATGTCAAGTGATGATGGGGGAAGGTTCGGAATTGGGAAGGTTGGTGAGAAAAGTGTTATCTCAAGATGTTGTGTGAACTGTCTGGTGCTCATGACGACGAGGCTCGGAGGTGACTGCGTTTGGGGTGGGGCCCGCGGTGCGGGGTGGCCGTGCGGCCAGGCGTGGAGCAGCCGGGCAGGGGGAGCATCGCACACTGCGGCATGTGGACGGCGCCGGGGGCGTGATGCGTTGGCGCTGCAAAGGTGAATGCGTCCGGCGCGCAAATCCGCTCGGCCTTTCGGCGTACTCATAAGGGAGTGTGGAGTGGGATGGTTCCGGCCTGGAGGGGGCATGCCGTACGGTAAAGGAGCCGAGCAGGCACGAAGCGTGGTCCCGGCGCGCGATGCCCGGGTCGCGCGCCTGTCAGCTGAACAAAACAGGGCTTCTTCAATCAACAAGGCAACAGCCCAGGGAATGCCCGGTGGCTGATCAGCGCCCAGCCGTCCTGGCGTGTTCCGGAAAAGCATCGGTATGCGGGGCCTTATGACACCATTGCTCCAAATTATGCCCTTGTGGGAAGGGCGCAGCATTTTTACTGAGCGATTATCCAATCAAAAAGTTGGGTTGAAAAGAACGAAAAAAACCCCTTGCAAATGAAAATGAATTTCAATATCAAGACAGGCGAGGCGCACGGCTGGTGCGCCCACCAGTAAAACCGAGGAGCGAACGATATGTCCAAAGCCCTGATCGTCTATGGTTCCACCACCGGAAATACGGAGACCGCCGCCGACTACATCGCCACCACCCTGGGCAACGAAGGTATTGAGACCACGCTGCTCGACGCCTCGGACGCGGCCGCCTCCGGGCTCGGCGAGGGGTACGACCTGGTGCTGCTCGGCAGCTCCACCTGGGGCGACGACGAGGTCGAGCTCCAGGACGACTTCGTGCCTCTCTACGAGGACCTGGAACAGGCCGACCTCAAGGGCCGCAAGGTGGCCGTCTTCGGCTGCGGCGATTCCTCCTACCCCCACTTCTGCGGAGCCGTGGACGCCATCGAGCAGAAAGTATCGGCCATGGGCGCGGACCTGGTGGCGGAATCCCTGAAGATCGACGGGGACCCGGAGCGGGACGAGATCTCGGGCTGGGCCCGCGAAATCCTGGCGCGCCTGTAGTCCGAATCGGCCCCCGGCCGGTCCTCCTGTGCCGGACGGGGGCCGCAAACATGCAGCGGAGGTGATCGAGATGCCGGAAAAGAAAGCCATCGCACATTACAACCGTCAGGCCCTGCGGGTCTGCGCCCGAGGACAGATGGACACCGCCCTGTGCAGCCTGGCCAATGCCCTGCGCCTCTCCCGCGAGGTGGGCAGCCCGGCCCTGGAGGCCTACTCCAAGAACAACATGGGCGTGGTCTACCTGCGCTCCGGCCAGCCCGAGCACGCCCGCGCCTGCTTCCGCATCGCCTGGGACATCGCGGCCTCGGCCCCGGCGCGCACGCGCACCGTTCGCAGGCTCATCGAGCGCAACCTCTCCTCCCTGGAGGGCCCCGAAGCCCTCGTGAAGGCCATCGGGGAGGCCGCTTCCGAACAGAGGATTCCCTGCCATGCCGCCCGTTGACGTGCAGCGGGGGCTGCGCGGCCCCCTGCGGGCCTATGCCTTCGGCTGGCGCTGCGCCCTGGATTGCGACGGCGTCTGCTGCCGGGGGCTTCTGGTGGACATGGACCGCGTGGGCGCGCGCGTGGAGCTCGGGGCGGAGCCGCCCTGGCCCTGCGGCGCGCCCCGTGTGCGCATGATGATCGAGCGGCGGACGGGCCAGGGGTTCATCCGCCGCTTCGAGGGCAGCGTGCGCTACCGCGAGGGCGGCACGGTGATGGTGCACTTCGACAAGCCCCTGACGGAAGGGCTGGGCGACCTGCAGCGGTTCTTCAGCGACTGAAGGAGGAGGTTGCGGGTTCGCTTTCCTCGGGTTGGTGCGGCTGCGCGGCGGCGCACTCGGGACACAATCCCACCACGATGCCGTGATGGCCGATGAGTGTGCAGCCGCCGTCCTCGCAGAGGCAGCGCAGGCTCTGCGTCAAAGGTTCGCAGGGCAGGGGGAAGGTGCTCCCGCAGCGGGCGCAGCGCAGGCGCAGGCCGCCCGAGGATCTGCATGTGGGGACGTGCAGGAACACGCCGTCCCCGTGGTGCACGCCGAAGGCCAGCCCGGCCTGCACGAGCAGCCGGACGGTCCGGTAGACCGTGGACAGGCCGAGGGCGGGGTCCTCCTTGCGGGCACGCTCCAGGAGCTCCTCGCAGCTCACGGGGTCGGGGTCGGCAAAGAAGGCCTCCAGGATGGTCCGGCGCTGGGGAGTGGTCGTGAGCCCCCTGGAGGCGAGAAAAGCGCGGAAATGGGCGAGGGGGTCGGTCATGAGGACTTGTCCCCCGGCGGGGTTTTGGCGGACCCGCAGCCGCAGGCGGAGGACGATTCTCCGCAGCCGCCGCAATCGGACCCGCAGCCGCAGCCGCCGCTCTTGGTGTTTCGGAGGGTTCTTCGGAGCAGGTACGCTCCGGCCGCGACGACGATGGCCAGGACTATGACTGTTTCCATGGGGGCTCCCGATGGCTTATGATTATGAAAATCATTTTCAACTTGGCGCACGGTATCCCACCCCGGAACGGAACGCAACCGAAACCGACAGCCAGCCTGGCCGTCGCTACGGCGATCTTGCCCGATGGACGGACGGCGCAATCGCTCTGGAGAATATCGAAGCAAAACAAGCGAGGTGCGGCTACAGGAATGAGCGGTCACGGGGCGGGGCTGCCCCGCTTCCCCGTTGGTCTGGCCGAGAAGACCGGGCCGGGCATCTGCACCCCTGCCAGGCGAGGTGTGGCGCATGGCGGAAGCGGTCCGGAGGCTTTCGATGGTCCGCGATCCAGGCCGTGCCGGGCGGAGAACCTCGGTCATGTCATTTGTCGGGGGTGTCCGCAGGCCGATCCCTGCGTCGCGCGTGCCCGTCGTCTCGACGGTCCGGGCAGAATGAAGGTGCGGGTTGGTGGCTGTCTTCCGGGGCTGCTTCGCAATGGCCGCCACGGATAAAATGAACGATGTTTGTTGACAGTGGCGAGGATGGAATGTAGAAGCT
>JBFWJM010000182.1:0-6739 GCA_050253205.1 Desulfovibrionaceae bacterium | reverse complement strand
GATCTGGAAGTAGGTGGTGATCTCCTCGGAGACGAAGGTGCCCGGCAGGTGGGCGATTTCCAGGCTCCCGGCCAGGGTGTTGTGGTCGGTGATGGTCACCAGGTCCATGCCGCGAGCCCGGGCGGTGGCGTAGAGCAGCCGGGGGTCGGTGTAGCTCTCCGCGCAGCCGATCTTTTGCAGGATCCACTGCGAGGGGCGCGTGGAATACTTGGAGTGCGCGTGCAGGTCCACCTTGAAGCCGCCGCGCGCGGCGGCCCGTTTGCCGTCCATGTGCTGTTCTCCTCTTTTCCCCGGCGGGGCCCCTGGCACGGGGTTCGCCCTGTGATCCGCGACCACGACCGCGCGGAGCCGGGCCGATGTGCGGTCGGCCCACGGCCCCTGCGGCGCAGGGCGAAAAAAAACCCGCGTCAGGCGCAGGCGGTCAATTCTCGTTCCACGGCTTCCTGGCAGCGGATGCAGTAGCGCGCCGTGGGCCTCGCGGCGAGGCGCGCCGCGCCAATGTCGCACCCGCATTCCTCGCAGGTGCCGAAGTTCTCGCTCCAGAGGCGCTCCAGGGCGTATTCCAGCTCGTCGCGCCGACGGCCCAGGCGCTGGGTCAGGGCCAGCTCCACGCGCCGCTGGTTGAACTGCGCGGCCAGGTCGGCCTCGTCGGGGCAGCTGGTCACGGCGCTCACGGCGGCCGGGGTTCCGGCCAGGCGGTCCAGTTCCAGCTTCAGGCATTCGTGCAGGGCATGCTTGTCGGTGTTGGTCATGTTCGTCCTCCGGTGGAAGGCGTGTAGGTTCCACATCCCCTAACCGAGCCCGGGCGGGCGAGTATCGCAAAGGCGTTACGGAGTGCATGCGGTTCGGTGAAGAACGCTCGCCCCCCGCGCCCGCTGCGGGCATGGACCTTTGCGCCCGGAGGGGATAGAAGGAGGGCATGAAATGGTTGTATGTCATCCTGGCCGTGGTGGCCGGGGCGCTGGTGCCGCTCCAGGCGGGCGTGAACGTGCGCCTCAAGCTCGCCCTGGGCGAGCCGCTGCTGGCGGCGCTGGTCTCCTTCGGGGTGGGCACGCTGACGCTTGCGGCCTGCCTCGTGTTCCTCAAGCCGAGCTGGGGCTCCATGGCCGAGGCCGCCGCGCGCGGGCCGTTGTGGATGTGGTTCGGGGGCTGCCTGGGCGCGTTCTTCGTGGCGGCCACCATCGTCCTGGCCGAGGGCTTGGGCGCGGCGAGTATGCTCGCCTGGATCATCGCCAGCCAGCTGGCCGCCGGTGTGATCATGGACCACTACGGGCTGGTGGGCTACGCCGTGCGCGAGATGAGCCCCATGCGCGCCCTGGGCGCGCTGCTGCTCGTGGCCGGGGCCGTGCTGGTCCAGAAATTTTGATCCCCAACCCTGCAAGACGGATGAACAAGACACTCAAGGACTTTCTCGCGGTCTGCCGCATGGTCAAGATCGAGCACTCGGTCTTCGCCCTGCCCTTCGCCTGCATCGGCCTGTTCACGGCCTCCGGCGGGCGGCCCGGCTGGGCTCCCTTCCTGCTGCTCACCCTGGCCATGGTGGCGGTGCGCTCCTTCGCCATGGCCGTGAACCGCGTGGCCGACCTGCGCTACGACCGCGAAAACCCCCGCACCCAGGGCCGCCCGCTCGTCACCGGCGAGCTCACCGTGCCCTTCACCACGGCCTTCATCGTGGTCACGGGCGTGGTCTTCGTGCTGGCCTGCGCGGGGCTCAATCCGCTCTGCCTGGCGCTCTCGGTCCCTGCCCTGGCGTGGTCCGCGGCGTATTCCTTCACCAAGCGCTTCACCCACTGGTGCCACTTCGCCCTGGGCTCGGTGCTCGGGCTGGCCCCGGTGGCGGGGTGGCTCGCCGTGGACCCCCGCCTGACCCCCGCCGCCGCCCTGCTGTTTCTGGGCGTGACCTTCTGGGTGGCCGGGTTCGACCTGCTCTACGCCTGCCAGGACGCGGACTTCGACCGCGAGCGTGGGCTGCATTCCGTGCCCGCGCGCTTCGGCGTGGCCACGGCCCTGCTCGTCTCCACCCTGAGCCACGCCGTGGCCGGGGCGCTCTTCGTGCTCGGCGGCTGGGCGGCCGGGCTCGGGCCCATCTACCTGCTGGTGGCCCTGGCCGTCTGGGCGGCGCTGCTCCTGGAGCACAGGCTCATCACCCCGGAGGACATGCGCCGGGTGAACCTCGCCTTCTTCACCATGAACGGGGTCATCGCCGTGGTGCTCTTCGGCGGGGTGCTCTGGGACATTTACGGTTGAGCGAGGCACCATGGACACGACAGGCATCGCACGGCAGATATTCCGGGTCTGGACCCTCCTGCGGGAGAGCCTGCTGACCCCGGGCGCCCTGGCGCAGTTGGGCGTGGCCGCCGGGCTCGGGCTCGCGGCCTGGGGCCTGGGGCTGCTGGCCCGCCGGGCATACGCGCGGCGCTTCGCCCGGACGCTGGAGTCCGGCGAGATGACGGGCCGCCTGGCCCGGGCCGTGGGCGGGCTCTTCGGGCCGCTGCTCTTCTCGGGGCTCTGCGCCCTGGCCAGGGACGTGGCCGCCTCGTCCCTGGAGAGCGTGCGCATATTCGACGCCCTGGCCGGGCTGGCCCTGGCCTGGGTGGCCATCCGCCTGGCCTCGGGCCTGCTGGCGCGCGGGTTCCTGCGTTCGTTGATCATGTGGACCGCCCTGGCCCTGGCCGCGCTGCACGTCACGGGCCTGCTGGCGGAGGTCACGGGCCTGCTCGATGCGGCGGCCATGACCTTCGGCTCCACGCGCGTTTCCCTGTACATGGTGCTCAAGGGCACGCTGCTCTTCCTGGTGCTCTTCAAGGCCGTGTCCGTGGTCAACCAGCTGGCCGCCTCTCGCCTGGCCTCGGCCGGGCTCTCCCCCTCGCTCAAGGCCCTGACCCTCAAGATGGTCAAGCTCGGGCTCTACACGGCGGCCTTTCTCATGGCCGTCTCGGCCGTGGGCGTGGACCTCACGAGCCTGGCCGTGCTCTCTGGCGCGCTGGGCGTGGGCATCGGCTTCGGCCTGCGGGAGATATTCGCCAACCTCGTCTCCGGGGTGATCCTGCTGCTGGAGCAGTCCGTGAAGCCGGGCGACGTGGTGGAGGTGGAGGACGTCTACGGCGAGGTCACGGAGCTCAATGTCCGCTACTGCGTGATCCGCACGCGCGACGGCAAGGAATACCTCGTGCCCAACGAGTCGCTCATCACCAACCCCGTGGTGGTCTGGACCCACCGCGACCCGGTGGTGCGGCTCAAGATTCCCGTGGGCATCCACTACGACTCCGACCCCAGGCTGGCCATGGAGCTCATGGTCCGCGCCGCGAGGGAGACGGGCCGCGTGCTCACCGAGCCCGCCCCGGCCGCGCGGCTCACGGGTTTTGGCGACAATTCCGTGGACCTCGACCTGCGCATCTGGATCAACGACGCGCAGCACGGCGTGGTCAACGTGCAGAGCGAGGTGCTGCTCAAGGTCTGGGACCTCTTCAAGGAGCACGGCGTGGCCATGCCCTACCCGCAGCGCGACATCCACATCAAGGAGCTGCCCCCGGGCTGGCCCGGCCCGCCCGAGAGCTCCTCCGGAAGCGCCCCGGCCAATGCGGGCTCCCCCGCGCCGGAGGGTGACGGAGACGCGCCGTGAACACCCTGCTCGATTTCCTCTCCAAGGCGACCCCCGCCAGGGACCTGGCCGTTGCCGGGCTGGGCCTCGCGGCCGCCTGGCTCGCCTTTGTCCTCGCGCGGCGCGTGCTCGTCTCGGTCATGACCCGCATCTCCCGGCGGACGAGCTTCACCCTGGACAACCGGCTGGTGGAGTCGGGCGTGTTCGCCCGGCTGGCGTTGGTGGCCCCGGCCCTGGTGCTCGGCCTCTGCGCGGACCTCCTGCCCGGCTGGGCCGAGGCCGTGCGCAGGCTCTCCAGCGTGCTCTTCCTGCTGGCCGGGGCAAGTGTGGCGGACGGGGTGCTCTCCGCCCTGGCGGCCCTGTACCAGGAGCGGCCCCGGGCCGCGCGCAGGCCCATCAAGGGCCCGGTGCAGCTGGTGCGCATCTTTCTCTGGGTTCTGGCGCTGGTGGCGGCGGTGGCGTTCGTCCTGGGCACCTCGCCCTGGGGGCTGCTCTCGGGCATCGGCGCGTTCACGGCCGTTTTGCTGCTCGTGTTCCGCGATACCATCCTCTCCTTCGTGGCGGGCATGCAGATCGTGCTGGGCGACCTGGTGCGCAAGGGGGACTGGCTGGAGGTGCCCGCCTTCGGCGCGGACGGCGACGTCATCGAGATCGAGCTGCACGTGGTCCAGGTGCGCAACTGGGACAAGACCATCGTCACCATCCCCACCTGGAAGCTCATGGACGGGGGCTTCAAGAACTGGCGGGGCATGCAGGAGGCAGGCGGCCGACGCATCAAGCGCAGCCTGATCATCGACCAGACGAGCGTGAACTTCGCGGACGGGGGGTTGCTGGAATCCCTGAAGGGCATTACCCTGCTGCGGCCGTACCTGGAGGAGCGCGGGGCCGAGATCGACGCGGAGAACGCCCGGCGCGGCGTGGCGCAGGGCGGCCACCCGCTCAACGGCAGGCGCATGACCAACCTCGGCTGCTTCCGGGCGTACGTGCGCCTCTACCTCCGCAACCATCCCGAGGTGCACCAGGGGCTGACCATGCTCGTGCGCCAGCTCGACCCCACGGACGAGGGGCTGCCCCTGGAGGTGTATTGCTTCACCACCGTCACGGGCTGGGGCGAGTACGAGGACATCCAGTCCGACATTTTCGACCACCTGCTCTCGGCCCTGCCGTGGTTCGGCTTGCGGGTGTACCAACGCGTGCTCACGCCCGATACGAGGATTCCCGATGCCCTGCGCTGACGACCCGCACATCCCGCTGCACATCCCGCCGCACATTCGGCCCATGTGCAGGGAGGAGCTTTCCTTTGCCATGGACCTGGCCGCAGCCGAGGGCTGGAACCCCGGCCTGCACGACGCGGACTGCTTCTACGCGGTGGACCCTGGCGGCTTTCTCCTGGCGGAGCTGCCCGGCCAGGGCGCGGGCGGCGCGGCCGAGCCCGTGGGCTGCATCTGCGCCGTGGCGTACGGGGATGATTTCGGATTCATGGGGCTCTACATCGTCCGGCCGGAGTACCGGGGCCGGGGCTACGGCCTGAAGCTCTGGAACGCGGGCCTGGACCGCCTGCTCGCGGGCGCGCCTGGCCGGAACATCGGGCTCGACGGCGTGCTCGCCCAGCAGGAGAACTACGCGCGCTCCGGCTTCCGCTGGGCGTTTCGCTCCGTGCGCTACCGGGCGAGGAGCGGCGCGGCCCTCGCGCAAGGGGAGCGGCCGGAGCACGTTGCGCCCCTGGACGGCATCAGCCGCCGGGTGCTTCTGGAATACGACCGCTCGTGCTTCCCGGCGGAGCGCGAGGGCTTTCTCGCGGCCTGGACCGTCTCTCCTGGATCTCGCGCCCTGGCCTGGCTGGACGACGGCTGGCTCGCGGGCTACGGGGTCATCCGCCCGTGCCGCGAGGGCTGGAAGATCGGCCCGCTCTTTGCCGACCACGGGGCCGCCGCCAGGGGGCTCCTGGGCGCGCTGGCCTCGGCGGCCGGGGAGGCTCCCGTGTATTTCGACGTGCCCGAGCCGCACGCGCGCGCCGTGGCCCTGGCCGAGGGGCTGGGCATGGAGCGCGTGTTCGAGACGGCGCGCATGTATACGCGCGGCCTGCCCGAAGTCGACGCCGGGCGCGTCTGGGGCGTGACCACCTTCGAGCTGGGATAGCCGGGACCAGTCGTGAGCGAATACACCGAGTACGGACAGGAGAGCGGCAGCGTGGGCCGGGTGGAGAAGCGCTTCTTCGAGCTGGCCGAGCCGCTGACGCTCGACTGCGGGCGGACCCTCGACGGCGTGCGCGTGGCCTACGAGACCTGGGGCGAGCTGAACGAGCGGCGCGACAACGCCGTGCTCGTGCTCCACGCCCTCACGGGCGATTCCCACGCCGCCGGGTTCTACGACCCGGCCGACAGCCAGCCCGGCTGGTGGGACGTGATGATCGGCCCGGGCAAGGGCATGGACACGGACAAGTGGTTCGTGGTCTGCGCCAACGTGCTGGGCGGGTGCAGGGGCACCACGGGCCCGGCGGACCCGGACCCGGCCACGGGCAGGCCCTACGGCTCGCGCTTTCCGGTGGTCACCATCGGCGACATGGTGGAGGTCCAGGCCCGGCTCATGGACCACCTGGGCGTCCGCAGGCTGCTGGCCGTGGTGGGCGGGTCCATGGGCGGCATGCAGGCCCTGGAGTGGGCCGTGCGCTACCCCGGGCGGGTGGCCGCCGCAGTGCCCCTGGCCACCACCACCAAGCACTCGGCCCAGGCCATCGCCTTCAACGAGGTGGCCCGGCAGGCCATCCTGGCGGACCCGGCCTTCCACGGCGGGGACTACTACGAAACCGGCCTGCCCGCCCACGGCCTGGCCGTGGCGAGGATGATCGGGCACATCACCTACCTCTCCGACGAGGCCATGCGCGAGAAGTTCGACCGTCGCCTCCAGGACCGCTGCGACATTTCCTTCGACTTCGAGGCCGATTTCCAGGTGGAGAGCTACCTGCGCTACCAGGGCGGCAAATTCGTGGACCGCTTCGACGCCAACTCCTTCCTGCGCATGACCCGCGCGGCGGACTACTTCAACCTGGAAAAGCACTGGGGGGGCGATTCGGCCGTGGCGGCCTTCGCCCGGGCGCGCTGCCCGTTTCTGGTCATCTCCTACACCTCGGACTGGCTC
>JBFWJM010000181.1:0-6834 GCA_050253205.1 Desulfovibrionaceae bacterium | reverse complement strand
CCGGGACATAACGTTGGGCGCTGAAACATCCAGGTTTACTTCGTTGCGTCGGCAGCGGGGCTCCTCAAGTCCCGCAGCAGTACACTGCGTCGCCTCGCGTGCCGCCGCGCCTGGTCCTCGCGGCGTTTGAGCGCCCGCCAGGGCAATCGGTACCGGGCCATAACGGTGGGCGCTGAAACATCCAGGTTTACTTCGTTGCGTCGGCAGCGGGGCTCCTCACGTACCGCAGCAGTACACTGCGTCGCCTCGCGTGCCGCCGCGCCTGGTCCTCGCGTTTTTTGAGCGCCCGTCCGGGGCTTGTGCCTGTGTCCAGGGTGTTGAAATCATTGCAATGATATGGTGATAAGTGAATTCCAGGCGAGTCTTCGAGCCGTAGAAGATCTTATGCCCCAGGGATAAGTTAATTCCAGGCGAGCCTTCGAATCGTGGGGTATCTCAGGGCGTTGGTGTGCTGTCAGCGGGGCAGGGCTTTTCGGAATCCTGGGGAGAGAGGCGGCGGGGGGAGAGGAAAACCCGGAGATCGGGGTTCCAAGGGGGCTGGCCCCCTTGGCCGCCGGAGGCCCCCTGCCTGCGCGGGCGCTCCCGGCGGAATCGTCGCGGCCTGCTCCGGCCGATGGGGCCATGCCGTATGCCGCAAGCCGGGGTGCGCGAGGCTGCTACAGTCCCAGCAGTTCCAACCCTTTGTGCGCGAAGCTGACAGCGAACCAGAGCAGTGCGAGGCCCATGGCCCGCATGAGCCAGCGGTAGGCCGGGCCAGTGAGGAAGCGGCGCGAGCGTGCCGTGAGCAGGGCGACGCCGAGCTTGGCCGCCACGATCATCACATAGAACGCGGCGAGGTACAGCGCAGGGCCCATGGGCCCGGAGGCCGCGTGGGCCGAGAGCAGCAGCGGCGAGCCCACGGTGAGCCAGAAGAGGTAGGGGTGCGGGTTGAGCAGGTTGGTGACCACGCCCTTGCGCAGCGAGCGAGCGGCCCCTGCCGCGCCGTCCATCTCGGGCGGCCCGGCGCGGAAGGCCTCCCAGGCCAGCCAGGCGAGCAGCGCCGCCCCCGCGAGGGAGACGGCCCCCAGGGCCGCGCCTGCCCGGGCCATGCCCGCCAGGGCCAGGGTGGTCACGGCGATGATGGGCAGGTCCGTCACCAGTGGCGAGAGGGCCACGCGCGCTCCGGCGCCCGGCCCGTGGCGCAGGGTTTCGGTGATCACCAGCGCCAGGAGCGGCCCGGGGGAGATGCCCGCCCAAAACCCCAGCGCCGCTGCCGAGGCGACGAGTCCTGCCAGTCCGTTTTGCATCACGCCGCTCTACCTTTGATGCGCAGTCAAGGCAAGGACGGCGCGCAATGTGATTATCACCCGCGTTTTACATTAGTTTTACCCCCTCCGCGTTGACTTGGAAGCCATGCGGCTTATTCTAGGCTCGTGCATTGAGACGCGCCGCGTGCGGCGGCAACGATGCGCGAATGGTGGATTGGCGAAACGCACTGGTCAAGGCAAGGAACTGGAACGCAGCAGAGCGCGGAAGCAGTTGTGTTGAAGAATCAACAGCTCTTCCGGGCGCTTCCCCGGGCATCCCGCCCGGCAACTCGACCCCGATCCCGGGCCGCGCTGTTGCAGCGCCGCTGGTCTGGATCAAGCCGAATGGAGGCTACATGAACCTGCTCTTCAATCCCGACAGAAACAGAATCGTCTGTCGCTGGACCGAGCCCGTGAAGTTCGTCATGGACAAGAAAGAAGGCGTCATCGACAAGGTGCGCACCATCAACATCTCGGTGAACAAGGACGGCAGGCCCAAGTCGCGCGACAAGAAGCGGCATGGCGACCATCCCATGTTTCCGTACGTCGCGCTCTTTTCGGATGAACTGCGGCGCATCAACTTCTTCAACGGAGACCGCAAGCCCGGCTGCTGCGAGCGCTGCGGCCAGACCCACGAGGTTCTCCCCCACTTCAACACCAAGACCAACGAGTTGGTCTGGCGTTGCGCCGACCCGTCCGCATGCGGGAACGCCCCCTAAGCCCCCCAAAGACGAAGATACGATACTCCCTCCTCCTCTGGCGTCGTCCTCGGACGGCGGAAACCACCAAGCCCGGCCGTTGTTGGCCGGGCTTCGGTTTTTCTGGGGGGGGGCGGCGGCTTCAGGCCCGGCAGCCCTCGGGTATGCTGATGGTCAGGGTGGTGCCCTCGGTTTCCCCGGTGTGCATGGAGATGCTCCAGCCCATGGCCCGGCAGACCATCCGCGCGGAGTACGTGCCCAGGCCCGTGCCGCGCTTCTTGCCCGAGGTGGCGTACTTCTCGAAGAACCGTTCCCGGATCTCCTGCGGCACGGCCCCGTAGTTGTGGATGGCAAGCAGCAACGGCTCGCCCCCGGTGAGGCGCACGCTCACCGTGGTGCCCTGGGGCGCGGCCTCCGCGGCGTTGGCCAGCAGGTTGTCGAGCATGTTTTGCAGGAGCCGCTCCTCCCCCTCCACCTCGCAGCGGTCGGCTTCCCGGACGGGCGCGCCGTTGCGCTCAAGCGCGAACGCAACGCGCGAGGAGGCGGGATTGGCCCGGGCGCGAGCCACGGCTTCCCGCAGCGTTGAAACCAGGTCGAACGGTTCGAGCTCGGGCTGGTAGGTGCCGTTCTCCATCTTGAAGAGGTCGAGGGACATGTCGATGAGCCGCTGCATTCTCCTGGCGGATTCCTCGATGGTGGCCAGGAGCCTGCGCTGCTCGTCGGTGATGTTCTCATCCATGCCAAGCACCTGCGGCAGGCCGAGAATGCCGCCCAGCGGGGTTTTCAGGTCGTGGCGCATGATGCGCTCCACGTCTTCGCGCAATTGCTCCATGTGCTTGCGTTCGGAGATGTCCGTGATGGTGCCCACGATGCGCGTCGGGGTGCCGTCGGGGTCCGTCTCCACGGCCCGGCCCCGGCTGTGTATCCAGCGCCAGCCGCCGTCCTTGGCCCGCATGCGGAACTGGATGCCGAAGGGCAGCCCCTGGTCGAGCTTGCTGCGCACCTCCTCCTGGAAGGCGGGCTTGTCCTCCGGGTGCATGCGTTCCATGAACGCGGTCCTTGTGGGCGGGAAACCGCCGGGCTTGTACCCGAGGGTGGCATAGAACTGGTCGGAGAAGAATCCTTCCTCCCTGTCGAGGCGGCGGTCCCAGAGCCCGTGGGAAACCACGCGCAGGGCCAGCTCCAGGCGCTCCTCGCTGGCGGCGAGGGCGCGTTCGGCCTCCTTGAGTTCCTTGAAGATGAGATCAAGGGGCTCGCGCACCCCTGTCTCCAGCAGCGCCCGGTAGATGAACCAGAAGGAGGCCAGCTTGAAGTAGTGGCCCACGAGGTTCGAGAACCCGTAATTGCTGATGTAGAAGGTGAAGGCCAGCTCCGCGCCGATGGTGCAGGCGAGCGACCAGAGCATCTGGGTGTGGACCTTGGGGGTGAAGGCCCCGCGGTTTCGCAGCAGGAGGATGATGTCCAGGGCGATGACGGCGCAGATGACGTACTCGGCGTTCTTTTTGAACGGGGTGAGGCCGAGGCCGTCCACGAAACAGACCGGGAAGACTTTCCAGGTGAAGATGGAGAGCACGATGAGCGCGGTGATGGCCGAAAACAGTGCGAACAGGAGCACGGGCAGGATTTTCCGGCGCTCCCCGAGAAACAGGAACGCGGCGAGCAGGCTCAGGCTTTCCAGCAGCCGCGTGGCTATCCAGACCTGGTTGGCGTAGTAGTCGTAGTCGGGGAAGATGGGCATGCCCTTGTACGACAGGGTGTGCAGCAGGTCGAGAAGGCCCACGAAGAAGTAGGCGATGGAGAGGAAGATGAGGAAGTTGTTCTTCAGGTAGCGGTGCGCCGTCCAGCCCAGGGCAAAGATGCCGAAGGCGATGACGATGCTGAAGAGTTCCACCAGGGTGTGGAAGAGCAGGTAGCTGTGCAGGCTCGTGAGGTAGAGCCCGGCCAGGGCGAGCGCCAGGAAGAGCCAGCCGTGCAGGCGGTTGGGAGAGGTGGAGAGGGGCATGTCGGCTTCCGTGGGTTGCGTGGGGTTCAATTCATCTTGAACCATACGAAAGCGGCTGGGCCGGGGCAATGCCCTTCCCGTGATTATCCCCCCACGGGGATGCCCTGCCAGGGAGAATCAGCCCAGGCGCCAGGGGTGGGTGTAGACGTTCATGCTGCCCGGGCGCATGCGCCCCACGAGGGTGATGCCGTAGCAGTGGGCGCATTCCACCGCGGCCGCCGTGGCCACGGAGAAGCCCGCCAGGATGGGCACCCCGCAGCACACGGCCTTGAGCACCAGCTCCTGGGCCAGGCGCGAGGAGAGCACCATCATGGAGACGGAGGCGAGGCGGCCCGTGGCCAGCGCGCCGCCGATGGCCTTATCCAGGCCGTTGTGACGGCCCACGTCCTCGCCAAACGAGATGAGCCCGCCCTCCAGGTCGAAAAGCGCCGCGCCGTGGGTTGCTCCCGTGCGGCGGCGGACCACCTGGAGCTCTTCAAAAACCTGGTGCAGGGCGAGCAGCCGCTCGGGTTCGAGGCGCTCGCGCCGCGTGTCTTGCAGGGGGAGCAGGCGCCGCTCCTGGAGGGGCTCGTCGGCCAGGCGCACCTCGGCGATGTCGCGCCCTGCCCGGCGGGAGAGGCGCAGATCGGCCACGCTCTCCGGCCCCAGGATGCGCGAGCGGGTGAACAGGCTGCCGATCACCAGGTTGGCGTCGTCTCCCGGCGTGCGCGAGAGGGTGTAGCCGTCCTGCCCGGCGACGAGCACGTCGAGATCCTCTTCCTGGGCGCAGGCGTCCTCCACCATGCGGAACTCGCCCCCGCTGTATTTGGAGACGAGCCTCGGGAAGTGGCGGTTTTCGGCCGGGTCGGCCCCGGGGGGGATGCGCTCCAGCGGGTTCGGCAGCTCGCCGGGGATGCCCAGGCCGGGCCGGGGCGGCGAGCTCGCCGCGAACGGCGGGCGAACCCGGCGGCTCACGATTCCACCCCGTTCCAGAGGGTCCGGGTCATGGGCGCGAAGCTCTTGTCCCGGGCGGTGAGGTCCAGGTGCACGAGCCCGAGTTGCAGGGCGTCGAGGTTGGGCAGTTGGTCGAAGTCGCGCAGGTCGATGCACAGGAGGTAGGTGCCGCAGGCGTGGCAGGCCTCCACGCGCTCGCTGCGCTTGTCCTCGGCGTAGAAGATTTCCCTTGTCTGCTGGTCGTTGTTGCCGCAGGCGGGGCAGGCGTCCCTGCGGTGGTGCCAGTCGTGCCCGCAGAGGGAGCAGTGGAGGTATTTCTTGCCGCCGCCGCCCACAAGGTGCTCCAGGTCGTGGTTTTCCCTCTGGGAGAGGCAGCCGAGGGAGGGCAGAGAGCCGCACACGGGACAGTTGCCGTGGGCCCAGCCCTCCGTGGGAGCGAGCTCGCCGAGGCTCGCCGAGACGGCATGGAGGAGCGGGGAGAGGACCAGCTCCGCCACCAGCGCGGAGAGGAGCCGGGCATCGTCCCCGGAGGTGTTCGGGCGCGCTTCCCTGTCGCCATTCAGGCGCGCCCTGGCGAGCTCGCAAAGTTCATCGGCATCGGTGAACACCGTTTCGGGCAATGCTGCCCGAAGCCCGTCCGGAAGGATGGCCTCGATGAGCGGGCGCAGCTCGGCCGCGCATTCCAGGAGCAAGCCCGCCCAGGGGGCGAGGTCGGCTCCGGCGAGAATGGGCGCGCCCTGGGCCAGGCGGGCGGGGTCGGCCTCCGGCAGGGGGATGCCCTGGGAGGCGAGCCGCGCGGCCAGTCGTTCCTGGGCGGCGAGCAGGGGGCCGTAGCTTTCCACGAGTTGGGCGTAGACGGGGCGCTCGTTCAGGATGCGGTCGAGGGTCGGCTGCACAGTGGCAAGTTCGGGCTGCATGCTCACAAAGGTCTCCTTCGGTTGTGGGCGCGGGGCGATGATTCGCCCCGCGCCTTTGGTTCGGGTTGGGTGCTCCGGCGCACCTAGGCCCGCTTGGCCGCCTTCAGGGGGCTGGCCAGCTTGGCCAGGAACTCCTTGCGGCTCAGGGGGCCTTCCAGTTCGGCCACGGCATGCTCGTGGTAGGTCGCCGGGTCGTCCGTGAGCAGGTAGATGACGCTCACGTCGTCCGGGTCGGCGAGCATGGCCTTGGGGAAGGTCTTCTTCACCGTGGCCAGGCGCTGCTCGGCGAGCTTGAGGATTTCCTCGCGCTCGCCGAAGTTCATGGTCCCCGTGGGGCAGACCTTGACGCAGGCCGGGAGCATGCCGGCCTCAAGGCGGTCGTAGCACATGGTGCACTTGCTCATGAGGCCGCTTGCGTCGTTGCGCCGGGGGATGTCATAGGGGCAGGACTCGCGGATTTCCTGGGCCTGCTCCGCGTCGAACTCCTTGGTCTTCTCGGTGAAGACCACGGCGCCGGTGGCCTCGTTCTGGGTGATGGCTTCCTCGATGTAGTAGTCCCCGGTCATCTTGCAGGGGGCCGAGAGACAATGGCGGCACTGGTCCGGGAAGAAGTTCCAGCGGATCACGCCGTTCTCGTCGATGTAGTCGTGGAAGCGCACGAGTTTGTAGTTGTTCGGATTGAGGTCCGGGGGGTTCTGGTGGCTGCCGGTCTGCTTGGTCTTGTTCGGCGGCAGCTCGTGCCATTCCTTGCACGCGATCTGGCAGCCGCGGCAGGCTGTGCAGCGCGAGGTGTCGATCAGGAATGCCTTCGGCATGACGGTCTCCTTTGTCGCGGTCCTGGCGGGCGCTGGGCGCCCGCCAGGAAGCACGCGTTAGGTGGTGAGCTCGGTGAGCTTGTCGGCCTTGCGGATGTCCACGCAGGAGGCCTTGTACTCGGGGATGGTCGTGTTCGGGTCGCCCACGGAGGGAGTCAGCCTGTTGGTGGAGTCTCCGCTGCC
>JBFWJM010000180.1:0-6860 GCA_050253205.1 Desulfovibrionaceae bacterium | reverse complement strand
GTGGGCGTGCCGGGCAGGAGCTTGGCGATGCGCGTGCGGCCCACCAGCTCCCGAGCAAGCGACATGGACAGCGGCGGCAGGGCCACGGCGCGGTCGCGCACCATGTCGCGCGACATGCCGCCATGGCCGAAGTGGATCACCGGGCCGAAGACCGGGTCCACCTTGGCGGAGATGAACAGCTCGTGCGCCCCGGGCCTGCGGCCCATCTTCTGCACGGTGAAGCCCTCGATGTATGCGTCGGGCCGCTCCCGGGAAACGCGCGCGAGCATGCCCGCCGCCGCATCCCAGACCTGCTCCGGGGTTTCCAGGTCGAGCAGCACGCCGCCCACCTCCAGCGGCTGGGCGATCTGCGGGCTGCGGAGCTTCAGCGCCACGGGGTAGCCCAGCTCGTCCGCGGCGATGACCGCATCGCGCGCGGAGACGGTGATGCGCGTCTCCACCGCAGGGATGCCGTAGCTGGCGAGCACGTCCTTGGATTCCGGCTCGGTGAGGCCCTCTCGCCCCTCGGCCAGGGCCCGGGTCACGATCTTCCTCGCGGTGGTGGTGTCCGGGAAAAAGTCCGACGGCAGCGAGGCCGGGGTCTCGATGAGCATCTCCTGGTTCTTCTGGTACTCGACCATGAACAGATACGCCCGGATGGCCTTGTCGGGGGTGTCGTAGGTGGGCACGCCCGCCTCGTGGAACACGTCCCTCGCGCCGCGCGCGGCCCCGGTGCCGAGCCAGGAGGTGAGCACCATGCGCCGCACCCGCCGGAGCGAAGCCGCCAGCCCGCGCGCCACCTCCGCACCGTCCAGCCCGGCAAAGGGCACGTGCATGGCCAGCACCGCGTCCACGCCCTTGTCCTTGAGCAGGGCCTTGACCGTCTCGGCGTATTGCTCGCCCGAGGCGTCGAAGGGAATGGACACGGGGTTGGAGCGCGACCAGGAGGCCCCGGTGATGGCATCGAGGCTGGCGCGGGTCTCCTCCGAGAGCTGGGCCAGCCTGCCCCCGCCCATGAGCAGCGAGTCCGCCGCCATGATCCCGGCCGAGTCCCCGTTGGTGACGATGGCGAGCCTGTCGCCGCGCACTGGCTTCACGTCCGCCAGGGTGCGCGCGCCGTCGAAGAGCTCGTCGATGTTGTCCACGCGGAGCATGCCCGCGCGCCGGAAGGCCACGTCGTAGATCTCGTCCGCCAGCCGCATGCCCTCCAGGTCGATGTCCTTGCACTCGCGCAGCACGGTCTCGATGGCCTGGCCGGGGCGGATGACGAGCACGGGCTTGTTGCGCGAGGCGGCCCGCCCGGCGCTCATGAAGTCGCGCGCATCGCACACGGATTCCACATAAAGCAGGATGGCCCGGGTGTACGCGTCGGAGGAGAGGTAGTCGAGCACGTCGGCGATGGTCACGTCGATGCGCGAGCCCAGCGCCACCAGGTGGGAGAAGCCGATGTTCTGGCCCTTGGCCCAGTCGAGCACCGTGGTCAGCAGCGAGTCGGACTGGGTGATGAAGGCGATGCGCCCGGGGTCTGCGGTGGTGTGCGCCAGGGAGGCGTTGAGGCTCAGATGGGGCGAGATGAAGCCCAGGCACTTGGGCCCGAGCACGCGGACATCGGGAAAATTGGCGGCCTCCAGGATGCGCGCGCGCATGCTCTGGCGCTCGTCGTCGTCGAGCTTGGCGATGTCGCTGCCGAGCAGCATGACCCCGTGGGTGCCGCGCAGGCGCAGTTCGTCGATGATCTCCGGGGCCTCGGCCACCGGGCGGCAGACAATGGCCAGGTCGGGCACCTTGGGCAGGTCGGCCACCTGGGCGTAGGTCAGCACCCCGGCGATGGCGTCGGCCTCCTGGCTCACGGGCATGACCGGGCCGAGAAACCCCCCGCCCATGATGTTCTTCATCACGATGTTGCCGATGTTGTTCGGCTTGTTGGTCGCGCCGATGACGGCCACGGACTTGGGATTGAAGAGATATTCGAGATTGACGACGCTCATCGGGCCCCCTGGCGGCTGGCTGTGCGGGGAACGGTCCGCTCCTCCTGAACCCCTAGCAAAAATGCAGCCGCCTTGAAAGCCCGGCGTCCGTCCGAAGCCCCGCCCATACCCCCAATCGAGAATCACAATACCCCCAGGGAAAAGTCCTGTGTGGTTGACAATGGCCACTGGTTCCGCAAAACTCCGCCCTGCATTGCTGCACATGCACGAGGGGACAGAATGCGAAACACCTGCACGACGGAGCTGTCGGCCGAGGGTCTTTTGGACATCATCGACGTCCAGACGGAGATCGTGAAGCTCGGCCCGGACTTTTCCGGCATCATCAATCTCGTCGCCCGGCAGGCGCAGGAGATCACCGGGGCCTCGGGGGCCATCGTGGAGCTCGCCGAGGACGACGACATGGTCTACCGGGCGGCCACGGGCATCGCCTCCGGCCAGCTCGGCCTGCGGCTCAAGCGGGAGTCGAGCCTCTCTGGCCTGTGCATCGCCACGGGCGAGGTGCTCCACTGCCAGGACTCGGACACGGACGAACGCGTGGACCGCGAGGCCTGCCGCCGCGTGGGGCTCCGGTCCATGATCGTGGCCCCGTTGCTGTTTCACGATGCGGCCGTGGGCGTGCTGAAGGTCGCCTCCTCGGTGCCCCGCTTCTTCACGCAAGACCACCTCTGCACCTTGAAACTCATGAGCGAGCTCATCGCTGCGGCCATGTACCACTCCGCCAGGCACGAGATCAGCGAACTCTACCACAGGGCCACCCACGACATGCTCACCGGGCTGGCCAACCGGGCCCTGTTCTACGACCGCCTGCGCCAGCACCTGGCCCAGCTCCGGCGCAAGCCCGCGCCGCTGGGGCTGCTCATGCTCGACATGGACGGCCTGAAGACCATCAACGACACCTACGGCCACCGCGCCGGGGACGCGGCCATCCGTGAAATGGCCCAGCGGGCCAGGACCGCCGCAAGGAAGGAGGACACCGTGGCCCGCCTCGGCGGGGACGAGTTCGCGGTGATCCTGCCGGACGTGCAGGGGCGCGACCTGCTGCACCTGGCTGCGGAGCGCATCACCGGGGAGGTCTGCCGGCCGTTCGCGTTCGAGGAGCAAGAGCTGCCCCTGGGCGTGAGCGTGGGTGGGGCGCTGTTCCCGGAAGATGCGGAGAACCTCGACGCGCTCATCGAGAGCGCGGACAAGCGGATGTATGCCGTGAAGCGCGAGCGCAAGGGCGACGGCGCGCGCTGAAAAACCCTACCTTCATAGACAACCGCACACGCCAGCCCGCACGCACGCGTGTTGGGCGATCATTCCGCACGGCCGTGAGTGCAGCAACCACCCAGGAACAAGGAGCGAGGGCTGGAAGCGAGGCGGCGGCATCGCCGGGCACGCCTCCCGCCTCCCGCATGCGGGGCGGGCGCGCGTTCGTTCGCGGCCGTGATTGAGACTTGCGCGGACGGCGGGCAACCCTTGCAGGCGCGCAGGCTCCGTTGCCGCCCACGCAAATACAATCCCGGCCGCGCCCGAACGCGCACCCGCCCCGCATGTCGGCCATCCGGCGGAAGCTGGAAACACGAAAGCCAAAAACGAGGTCCAGTGTCGGCAGCTCTGGCCTGCGGAGCCCACGCAAATACAATCCCGGCCGCGCCCGAACGCGCACCCGCCCCGCGTGTCGGCCATCCGGCGGAAGCTGGAAACACGAAAGCCAAAAACGAGGTCCAAGATTGGTGGCCCCTGGCCTGCGGGCACCCTTCAACGGCTCGGGCTTGGAATGGGAAGGGGGCGAGGGAGAACTGCCCGGGCCAGCCCGCGCCACACGGCCCCTTGTTTACCGCCCACCCAGGAAACGGTTCGCGCCGGGAGTGAGAGCCAGACGCAAGCAGCCCCCGAACCCACAACGTATTGACGCATACGTGCGGGGGCGGGGGCTGCGCGGCAACGCCGCCATCGCGGGGTTTTCGCCGCCGCTACAGGACCTTGGTCATGGCAAAGTCGTACGGCGCACCCTGAAGGGCCTTCTCGCCCCCCAGCACCACCACATCGCCCTCCCGAGCGAGCACGTAGGCCGCCTCGGCAAAATGCCGGAAATCGCGGCTGGAGGTGGAGAGCACCTCCTCTCGCACGCGCTGCCGCCAGTCGGAGGTCACGCCCGTGAGCGCCCGGGTCATGGAGACGAAGCCCTTGGCGTCGGGCAGGAGGTATTCATCCATGGCCCCGATGGTGCCGATGATGCTCTTTTCGATGTCGTCATGGGAGAGCGCCGTGCGCAGCAGGTGCTCGCCCACGCCGTCGAAGGCGGCCACGGTCTTTTCCAGGTTGGGGTCGCGGTAGGAGACGAAGTTGAGGGTGGCGCCGATGCGGTCGAAGAGGCTGAACGCGCCGTAGGCCCCGCCCTGCACGCGCACGCGGTCCCAGAGGTAGGCCGTGCGCAGGAAGCGGCTGGCCACCTCGCTGCCGCCGGAGAGGTCGATGCCCGAGGCCGCGAGGTTCACGCCCTTGCCCACGAAGTTGACCTGCGCGGGGATGCGCAGCCCCTCGAAGCGGGCAAAGGCGGGGATGGCCCGCTCGCGCGAGCGGCCGAGGGTGGAGCCTGTGTCGGGCAGGGCGCGGGTGAGCGCGGCTATGCCCGGGTTCACCCGCATGAAGTCCGCCTCCTCGGCGGTGATGTTGATGACCAGGCTCTGGTTGGAGAAGATGCGGTCGCGGATCTCTTCCAGGTCGGCCAGCACGGCGGCGTAGTCCTCGTCCACCTTGCGGGCGAGGTCCCGCAGGAAGAAGAGCTGGGTCGCTCCGGAGAGCTGCTCGCCTATCCACCCGGCCTCATTCATGCGCGCGCGCAGGCGCGCGGCCACCAGGGCGTGGCCCGAGGGCACGAGCCGCTGCTCGAAGCGGGCCTTGGCTTCCAGGACGATCTGCCGGAAGCGCTCCTGGTTGTCGAAGCGGCCGAGCATGAGCACTTCGAGGAGGATTTCCACCAGGTCCTCGGCGCGCTCGGCCGTGGCCTTGCCGCGCAGGAAGAGCTTGGCCACCGCCTGCGCCCCGGGTGCGCCGGAGGCTTCGGGAAGCGGCTGCGCGGTGAAGGTCTGGGGCTCGATGCCGCCGGTCTTGCGGGCGATGCGGTTTTGCAGGGACACGTAGTCCTGGTTGTCTGTGCCCATCTCCAGCAGGGCCCGGCCGAACACGGGCACGTAGCCCATGAGCCTGTCGGGCAGCGCGCGGAGGTCGAAGCCGAGGTCGAGGTAGACGATCCCGCTGGTGTCCAAGGTGTGCAGGAAGGTCTTGGCCTCGCCCTTTTCGTAGGCCTCGATGGGGATGTGCCTGTTGTAGCGGGGCAGGTCTTCCAGGCCGAGGCGGGGGATGGTGGCCAGGGCCTCGGGGGCGTCCTCGCGGCCCTGGAGCTCATGGAGCTCGGCGGCCTCGCGCTCGATGCGCAGGAGGTCGTCCTCGGCCATGGCGGCGCGGGCGGTGTCGAGCCGCTGGCGCTCCTCCTCGGCCAGGCGTTCGCCCAGGGCGGGGTCCGGCGCGAGCAGCACCACGGTGCGGTGCGGATTGTTCAGGAAATGGGTGCCGATGAGCTTCTCGAACACGGGCAGCCCGTCGTCCACCTCCTTCTTCAGCCGCTTGAGGGGCTCGCTCCAGGCCAGGGGGGCCAGGGGGTCACCGCCATAGAGCCAGGAGGAGAGCGCGCGGAACATGAGCGAGAGCCCGCGCGGGTAGGAGCCGGTGTTGTTCTCGCGCAGGTCGAACTCCACGGAGTTCACCGCGGCCTCCACGTCGTGCTTGGGCACGGCGCGGGAGAGGCTTTCGAGCACCGAGGCGATGACGGCCTCGGCCTCGGCCACCCTGCCGGGCTCCACGCCCTTGAGCCCCACGGAGAAGTACATCTGCCGCAGGTCCGTCTCCAGGCCGATGCCGGCGAGGTCTTCGCCCAGGCCGGAGTCGAGCAGGGCTTTTCGCAGGGGGGAGGAGGGCAGGCCGATGAGCAGGTGCTCCAGCACCTCCATGCGCAGCGCCAGGTCGGGGTCCGCGTCGGACAGGCCGTAGTTCACGGTGAACATGGCCCCGGCGTCCTCGTCCGCCGCAAAGGAGCGCTCCACCCGGGCCGCGCCCGAGAGCGGCGGCTGGAGGGCGATCTCCTCCGAGGGCTCGCCGCGCCCGAACTCGGCGAAGTAGGCGTCCAGCAGCTCCAGGCAGCCGCCTTCGTCGTAGTCGCCGTAGAGCATGGTGTAGCTGTTGGAGGGGTGGTAGTGGCGCTTGTGGAAGGCCTCGAACCGCTCGAAGGTCAGGTCCGGGATCACGGCGGGGTCGCCGCCGGAGTCGAGGGAGTAGCAGTTGCCCGGAAACACGGACTGCTGGCTCAGCTCGGCCAGGAGGCCGTCGGGCGAGGAGTAGGCCCCCTTCATCTCGTTGAAGACCACGCCCTTGTACTCCAGGGCGCGGTCCTGGGCGAAGGAGTCTGCGGGCTCGTAGTGCCAGCCCTCCTGCTTGAGGGTCAGGGGGGTGAGCCTCGGGAAGAACACCGCGTCGAGGTACACGTCCATGAGATTGCGGAAGTCCTGCTGGTTGGCGGAGGCCACCGGGTAGCAGGTCTTGTCCGGAAAGGTCAGGGCGTTGAGAAAGGTTTGCAGCGAGCCCTTGAGCAGCTCCACGAAGGGTTCCTTCACGGGAAACTTGCGCGAGCCGCAGAGCACGGAGTGCTCCAGGATGTGGGGCAGGCCGGTGGAATCCGCCGGGGGAGTCCGGAAGCTGATGCCGAAGACCTTGTTTTCATCGGCGTTTTGCAGGCAGAGCACCCGCGCGCCGGTGTTTTCGTGTTCAAATATGCGTGCCGAAGCGGCGAGTTCCACCACTTCAGCCTCGTTGACAAGCCTGAATCCGTGCAACAGATCCATTATAATCTCCAAC
>JBFWJM010000179.1:0-6895 GCA_050253205.1 Desulfovibrionaceae bacterium | reverse complement strand
GTCGATGCCCCCCACCTGCTGGAAGTAGGTGAACTGCGTCACCTCCATGCCGTTGAGCCAGACCTCCCAGCCCAGGCCCCAGGCCCCCAGCGTGGGCGATTCCCAGTCGTCCTCCACGAAGCGGATGTCGTGTTTTGAGGCGTCGATGCCCAGCACGGAGAGTGACTGGAGGTACAGGTCCTGCACGTTGTCCGGGCTCGGCTTGAGGATCACCTGGAATTGGTAGTAGTGCTGGAGCCGGTTGGGGTTCTCGCCGTAGCGGCCGTCCGTGGGCCTGCGGGAGGGTTCCACGTAGGCCACCCGCCATGGCTCCGGCCCGATGACCCGGAAGAACGTGGAGGGGTTGAAGGTGCCCGCCCCGACCTCGATGTCGAAGGGCTGGACCACGATGCAGCCCTGGTCCGCCCAGAAGCGCTGCAGGTTCATGATGGCGTCTTGAAAATACATACGGGCTCCGATCTCGTTCTCGATCCGTTCTCTTATTGCTGCCTGAAGCGTCCGTTCTCCATGGTCACGCCGAGGTGGTAGGCCAGGAAGCGGTCCACCGCCCGGTATGCCTGGTCGCGCACGGCGGGGTCCACGCCGAGGCGGGTCCACATGGCGGGCGGGTTGGCCAGGATGAAGTCGAGGGTCTTCAAGGCACCCCAGCCCAAAGGCAGGCCCGGCCCCGAAGCGTCCTCCCCCGCGATGCAACGCGGACACAAAACCTGCCCCTTTTCCACGAAAAACCGGGGATTGTCAAAGGTCCCCTGCTCCGCTCCGCAGCCGCCGCAATGCAAAAAATCAGGCCTGTAGCCCTGCTCGAAGGCCAGCTTCGCCCGGAACATGACCGGGATGTCCTGAAATCCCGACGACATGGACTCTATGAGGTGGAGTGTTTCCAGGAGCAGCTCGAAGACCCCGCGAGAGCCGTCCGCCTCGCGCACCACGGCCTCCACGAACTTGAGGCAGGCCGAGGCCGGGCCCAGGCGGGCGTTGTCGCGCTTGATGTCGGCGAATGCGTGGAGGAGCGCGCCCTCGCGCAGGTCGAGGTAGGCACCGCCACGGCTGGAGCCCACGGTGAAGAGCACGAGATTGAGGGGATCAAGGCAACCGGAAAAGCGCTTGCGGCTCTTCATGCCGCCGAAGGCCATGGCCTGGAGCACGCCGCGCCCCGGGGTCAGGAAGCGGACCCAGGCGTCGATCTCGCGGAAGCGGCCGACCTTGAGGACGATGCCTTTTTCGGTGAAGTCCACGGCGGGCCCCGTTCATGCCCCGGTCAGCATCCGGGTGCGGGGCGATGCCGAGCCCTGGTGACGGGCCCCGGATGGATTGGTGTCGCGCTGGTGTCCGGCACGGCGCCACGCCTTATGGGAGCGTGACGTTGACCACGCCCTTGCCTTCGAGCGGGTAGGGCTTGCCGTTGAATTGGAGCTGGACGGCCTCGGCCCGGCCGAAGCGGATGGTGCGCTGGCCCGAGAAGCGGTACGTCTCGCTGCCGCCGCCCTGCACGGTGAAGTCCCTGGCGATCTGCTCATCGCCGGGAATCCAGACCCCGACCCAGCACGGCTCGCGCCCGGAAACCTTGATGACCAGGGTGTTGAGCCCGTCGGCGGGGGGGGAGCCGGCTTCGGCCGCGCCCCGCTCGGCCCCAGCTCCGGCCGCAGCTCCGGCCGCATCTCCTGCCGCGCCTGAGGCAACCTCCCCGGCCGAGGCGGAGACGGTCAGCGGGCCGTCGGTTGCGGCAACGCCCTCGGGAGGCTCGGCCACAGCCGCAGGGGGCGCTTCGGAGGCGGCGGCCGTTTCATCGGCGACCATTTCGTCGCCCGGCAGGGCGGCTTCCGACGCCGGGGCAGCAGGGCTCTCCTGCTGCGCTGCGGCGTGTACTCCGGCCTGCGGCCCCGCCTCGGACGCCTCCCCCCCGGAGGGGGTATAGAACGAGAAGTACCAGATCAGCCCGCCGAGCACGAGGGCCAGCACGAAGGCCAGCAGCAGCGCGGGCCAGATGGGCCGCCCCTTGGGCAGCTGTGTGCGCGCCGCCTCGCGGGGGTCGCGGATGATGTGGTCCCGGGAATGCGGAACGGGGTCGTGGGCGGACGCGGGGCCGAGCTCGTCCTCGATGATCCGGGCGCATTCCTCGGGATCAAGCCCCAGGGCCCGGGCATAGTTGCGGATAAACCCCTTGGCGTAGACGGGGTGCGGGTAGTGGTCCGCGTCCCCTTGCTCGAAGATCGTAAGAATGCGACGGCTGATGCGGGTGGACTCGCTGACGTCGGCGATGGACATGCGGAGTTTTTCCCGTTCCTGCTTGAGCAGGTCCCCCAATTCCTTGAGATCCATTGGTGCCCCCGCGCCCTCGGCGCGTTGTTAGGTCATTTCCATTCGATGACGGCCATCTGCCGCACCCGATCCATGTACTCCTCGAAAAGGACTTCCATTTTTTCCGAACGCAGCTTCTCGAAGATTTTGTCTCGCATTCCGGGCACATCGTCAACCTTCAGAGCGCCCATCCCCTCCACGAGCAGCACCGTGGCCATGCCGTTCGCGTCGAACACGGCCGTGCGCTCCCCGGGTTCCACGGCCTCCACGGCCGCGCGCCAGTCCTCGGCCATGCCGTTGGCCGGGATGCTGCCCAGGTCGCCGCCCAGCTCCGGCACGGGCCCCACGGAATACCGGGTTGCCGCCTCGGCAAAGGTCAGGTCGCCGTCGTCCACCTGTTCGAGCACATCGTCCAGCTCCTCGGCGCTGGGCATCATGATCACCCGCAGGTGGTAGTTGGCACCGCCTGAATGCTCGGTGCTCCCGGCGAATTCCTCCTCGATCTGGGCGTCCGTGATGACCAGCTTGCTGCCGATCATGCCCTGCACCAGCCGCTGCTTGAGCATGTCCTTGCGGACCTTGGCGCGAAAGCTCTCCGGGGTCTGGTTGAGGTTTTTGAGCAGCTCGGCGAGCTCCTCCTCCGTCTCCACCCCCTCGCCAGCCATGACCCGCTGCACGAAGGCCTCCACCTGGGAGTCGTCCACGGAGAGCCCCAGGCGATCGATCTCCTCCTGCATCAGGCGGTCGTCCACCATGTCCTTGAGCACGTCCTCCCGGAGGTCGGAACGCAGTCGAGCGATGTTCTCGGGCGTCGGCTCGATCCGGCGGGTGACGGCCGCGCCCTGCGCCATGGTCTCCAATTCCTGGTTCAGGTCGTAGCTGGTGATGGGCGAGCCGTTGACCACCACCACGATCCTGTTGAGCTCCTGGGCCCAGGCCGAAGAGGCCGCAATCAAGATGAAAAGCAATCCAGCCAGACGGATCATACGGGTCACGTCATGCACTCCCTTTTGTTGCCGTGTTGCTATTGGGCGCCGGTGGCTGGTTCCTCGATGACCTCGTCCTCCTCACCCAGGGGAGGCCCGTCGCCATCGCCCAGCGTGGCGTTCTCGTCGTCGCCGAACTCCTCCAGGGGCGCCCCCTGCAAGGTGCCGCTGCCGGGCCCGGCCCCCACGCCCGCCACCAGGTCGTCCGCTTCGGGCACCTTTTCCAGGAGGTGCCTGCTGATGCGGATGTCGGCCGTGGCGAGCCGCCCCCCGAGCCACTGCTCGAAAGCCTCGGTCATCTTGTGCTCCAGGAGGGTCTGCTCCACCAGGGGGTAGGCCTGGGTCGGGTTGAGGATGCGCGAAGGCCTCTCCCGCAGGAGCAGCAGCGCCTCCCAGCCGCCGCGCGTCTCGCGCACGGGCCCGGCCTCCCCCGGGGGCAGATCGGCGAGGATGTCGCGCCATTCATCGGAAAGCTGCCCGGAGGAGACGGTCATCTCGTTGACGGTCACCCCTGTCTCGGGCTGGGCGGCCTTGGCGATGTCGCCCGTTTCGCGGTAGGTGGCCAGGGCCCGCTCCACGGCACCCTTGCGCGCTCCCCGCACCACCACGAGGCCGTAGCTCTCGGGCAGGCGGTAGTCCTTGATGTGCTGCTTGTAGTAGGTGTCGGCCTCCAGGTAGTCCACCTTCACCTGCGGCCGGAGCACGGTCTGGAAGAATTTGCGTCTGGCGATGTCGTAGCGCAGCTGCCTGCGCCAGGAGGCGAGGTCGATGTATTCCTCGATGAGCACCTGCTCAAAGGAATCTCCTGGGTAGTCCGCACGGACACGCGCCTCCTCGTCCATGAGTTCCTCGTCCGAGACGGGCGTTCCCCGCCGGGAGAGCTCCTGCTCCACGAGCTTGAGGACCACCAGGTCGGCCAGTATCTGCCCGTACTCCTGGCGCAGCCCCTCCACCGAGGGCACCATGGTGCCCACGCCGTCCATGTGCAGCAGATCGTGCTGAAATTCCAGCTCGCTCAAGGCGATGGGCTCGCCATTGACGCGGGCCACCACGCCCATGTCGTCGGCGGGCGGGGTGCATGCGCCCAGGGTGAGCGCGAGAAGCAGTGTGAGGAAAAGCGGTGCCTTCATCATCCGTCCGTAAGGTTGGCGTCTTGCGTTTCCAGGAGCCCGGCCTCGGCGGCCAGGGCGTCCAGCTCGGCGCGGACAAACCGCAGCCCCTCCGCCACCGGCGCGCCCTCGGGGTGGCGAATCTCCAGCGTTCCCGGCGGGCGCAGCCGGGCGAACGACTCGCGCGGCTCGATCCAGGAGAGCAGCGCCTCTGGCGAGGGGCCGCGCTCCTGCTCCCCGGCCCAGGAAACGCCCACCCGCGCGGCGAAGAGCTCGGCCTTGCCAGCCCCCAGGGTCTGGAGCGTCTCCTTGAGGGCGAGCACTTCCAGGAAATTCTCCACGGGCTCCGGCGGCGCGCCGAAGCGGTCGCGAAGCTCCGCGCCGAGCTCCACCCGCCGCAACTCACCCTTGGCCTCGGAGAGCGCCCGGTAGTAGCGCAGCCGCTCGCGGGCGTCGGGCACGTACCCGGCCGGGATGTGCGCCGCGAAAAGCACGCTCAGCTCGGTCTCGGCCTTGACCCTCGGGGCCTCGCCCTGGAGGCGGCGGACCTCTTCCTCCAGCATCTCCAGGAACAGGTCGAGCCCCACCCGGGCGATCTGGCCGGACTGCGCCTCGCCCAGGATATTGCCCGCGCCGCGCAGGCGCAAGTCTTCCATGGCGATGCGGAAACCAGCACCGAGATAATCCATGTCGAGGATGATCCGCAAGCGTCTTCTGGAAATCTCGGGCAGGTCCTCCAAGGAGGGCACCACGAAATAGGCGTAGGCCTGGCGCTCGCTGCGGCCCACCCTGCCCCGCAGCTGGTAGAGCTGCCCCAGGCCGAAGAGCTGGGCCTGGTCCACCACCAGGGTGTTGGCGTTGGGAAAGTCGAGGCCCGATTCCACAATGGCCGTGCTCACCAGCACGTCCACCTCGCGGTGCCAGAAGCGGTGCATGGCGTCTTCCAGCTCGCGTTCGTTCATCTGCCCGTGGGCCATGGCGATGCGCGCCTCGGGCACGAGCTTCTTCACCAGCTCGGCCGAGCGCGCCAGGCTCTTCACCCGGTTGTGCACCCAGAAGACCTGCCCGCCGCGCTCCATCTCGCGCTTGAGCACGCCCCGCAGGGTGGCCTCGTCGCGCTCCATGAGCGCGGTTTCCACGGGCTTGCGGTCCACGGGCGGGGTCTCGATGACGGATAGTTCGCGGATGCCCGAGAGGGAGAGCTGGAGGGTTCTGGGGATGGGCGTGGCCGTGAGCGCGAGCACGTCGATGTTCTGCCGCAGTTTCTTGAGCTTTTCCTTGTGCTTGACGCCGAAGCGCTGTTCCTCGTCCAGGATCATCAGGCCGAGGTTCGGCAGCTCCACGTCCTTGGAGAGCAGCCGATGCGTGCCGATGAGGATGTCCACTTCGCCGCTTTTGGCCTGGGCCAGCACGGTCTTCTGGTGCGCCTTGGTCACGAAGCGGCTGAGCATGCCCACCTTCACCGGGAAGGGGTCCATGCGCTGGCGGAAGGTCTGGTAGTGCTGCTCGGCGAGCACCGTGGTGGGGCAGAGCAGCGCCACCTGCCGCCCCTCGCACGCGGCGCGGAAGGCCGCGCGCAGGGCCACCTCGGTCTTGCCGAAGCCCACATCCCCGCAGACAAGGCGGTCCATGGGCGCGTCCTTGGCCATGTCGGCCAGCACGTCGCGCACGGCGCGCTCCTGGTCCGGGGTCTCGTCGAAGCCGAAGGTGGACTCGAACTCGCGGTACACCTCGTCGGGCTCGCCGTAGGAGAAACCCTTGGATATCCGGCGGTAGGCGTACATCTCCACCAGGTCCTGGGCGATCTTCTCGATGGCCTTGCGGGCCCGGGCCGTGGCCGTGGTCCAGCGGGTGGAGCCCAGGCGGTCCAGCGCGGGGCTCGCGCCCTCGGGGCCCTTGTAGCGCTGCACGAGGTTGATGCGGTCCACGGGCAGGAAGAGCTTGTCGTCCCCGTCGAAGCGCAGCAGCAGGTAGTCGTTGGCCGCCGCGCCCACGTCCATGTGGTGCAGGCCGGAGAACCGCGCCAGGCCGTAGTCGCGGTGCACGAGCAGGTCGCCGTCGGCGAGGTCGTCGTAGCGGGTCAGGCCCTTGAAGTCCGCCGCGCCGCGCCCGGGGCCCGTGGCCTTCTCGGGTTGGATCACGTCCTCGGAGAGCACGCGCAGGTTGCGCCAGGCCGCCACCATGCCGCCGCGCAGCGGGGAGACGAGCGCCGCGACCCCCTTGAGCCCTGCCGACAGCTCCGTGCCGATGGCCACGCCCGCGTCCTGGGCGAGCTTGAGGAACTTGGAGCGCGAGCGCGCCGTGCGGAAGGAGAGCAGCGTGGCATCCCCGGCGCGGGTCCACTTGGCCAGCCCCTCCATAAGCGCCGTCCAAGGCCGCTGCGACTCCTCGGGCCGCCAGAAGAGGTCTGAGAAGGCCGAGACGGGCGTCTCCGGCAGGTCCACCCCGCGCTTTTCCACGCCCATGGTCAGGTCCTCGAAGACCATCTGCGGCGAGCCGATC
>JBFWJM010000178.1:0-6896 GCA_050253205.1 Desulfovibrionaceae bacterium | reverse complement strand
ACCCGGGGCCAGTAGCCATGTACGGGGTCGCCGAACGGAACCCGCTTCCCCCCTTGGCGTTTACCACCAGTGTACGGCTGGTATTCACCTAAAACCGATCTTTCATCGACGATTTTGCCAACGTATGAAGCCGACCAACCATTCTTGGAACGGCCCCAAGTCGGAATCTTCTCTTCGTTAAAACGCATGGCGATCATGCGTCTTCCGTACCCGGTGATCGTCTCCGCGAACATCCGCTTGATTAACTCAGCCCTTTCCGGGATCAGGATGTATTTGCCCTGGTCAGCGGAATACTCGACCCACGCCGGATGGAGACCGCCGATCGGGACCCCCCTTTTAGCCAAACGGTGCTTGTTGTCCCACATCGCACCGAGCCGTTCGGATTTCCGCTCGGACTCCTCGTTCGCCCTCGCCATGATCCCGAGGCAAATTAGCAGATCACTGAAATTGTCGTTGATGTTCTCGTGAGTGTATGTTTTCCCGTTTTCAAGAGTATGGATTTTTATGCCCGCGCGGACGATCTCACGGAAAACGTCGAAAGCGTCCAGAACCTTGGCGCGGGAAATTCGGTCCAACGACTCGACGACTAGGACCGAACCGCATGGGATTTTGCTTTCGCGAACAAGAGACAGAAACTGTCCCAGCGCCCCTTCGGTGACGTTGGCCGAGGTGTATGCCGAAACACCAAGGTCCCGCAGATCATCATCGAGAACAAGCCCGTTGGCTTTCACGTATCTATGTGTCGCCTCAAGTTGCCTTCGCAAGCTGTCGCCATGAAGCTGTTTTTTTGACGACATCCTTATATAGCTGTATGCCTTTGTTTTTTTCTTGTTTGATTTTGACATGTCTAGCATGTTAATATGTTGTCCAAATAAAAACAAGTCCCTGCCCCTGCGGCTACCTCTCGGACGAGCGCCACGCCTGCACCTGCAACGCGGCCGCCGTGGCCAACTACCGGGGGCGCATCTCCGGCCCCCTGCTCGACCGCATCGACCTGCACGTGGAGGTGCCCGCCGTGCCCTACGAGGACCTCAAGGCCGCGCGCGGCACCACGGACTCCGCCACCATGCGCGGGCGCATCGCCCGGGCCCGGGCCGTGCAGCGCGAGCGCTACGCCGGGCTGCACATCCGCACCAACGCCCGGCTCTCGGGCACCGCCCTGGAGGAGCACTGCGCCCTGGGCGGGCCGGAGCACGACTTCCTGGGCCGCGCCGTGCACAGCCTCGGCCTCTCCGCCAGGGCGTACACCCGCGTGCTGCGCATCGCCCGGACCATCGCGGACCTGGAGGGCGAGGCGCGCATCGCCACGGGCCACCTGGCCGAGGCCATCAACTACCGGAGCATGGACCGGACCCTTCCCTGACGGGCGGCACCAATGGCGCAACTCATCGCCACCCTCATCTCCAGCATCATCACAGTCGCCTCGATCATCGTGTCGATCCCGCACATCGGGCTGACCACCATGGAGCTTTCCTCGCTTGTGGCCAATCTCGATTTCCCGATCCGGGCCTTGAGCTTCTTCCTGATAGAATTCTCCCTCGCCTACGGCTTCGGGCTCCTCTTTCTGCTCATAGCGCGTCTCGGGAATGCCTCCGAAGCAACCCCGCTCTTCCTGTTCATCGTCTCCTGCATCATTTCCGCCTGGGTCACCTTCTTCAATATCCATGTATTCATCACCTCGCATTCGCAGAGCCCCATATTGTCTTCCATCGTCTTCGGAATCCTTTCCGCTTCGGTTGGAATCGGCCTGATCATCGCCCACCTCAAAAGAGAAGCGGAAACCGAAACAGGCGAGGCGGTCTGCGCCCTCCAATTCTTCGCCTTCGTCGTCATGTTCTTCATCTATCTCTAGCGAAAGAGAGAGGGCCCGCCTCTTTCGAGGCGGGCCCTTACCGGAGTGGGCGCGACGGATGGTGGATTGCGTGGGGGGTTATTTCGGCTCGTAGAAGCACCGCTTGGGGGAGTGAACCTTCCCGGCGTCCTTGAGCTTCTTGATGGCGGCGGAGACATCCTTGGAATCCGCGCCAAGGGCCTTGGCCACGTCGCCGGGGCGCACGGGCTTGCCCGCGTCCTGCATTGCTTTGAACACTTTTTCTTCCATGATTCCTCCCGGGTGTTAGCTTTCTAGGAATCATTCCTGTTTATTTCCATTTTGTCAAGCCTGGCGTCAATGAGTCCAATACCCGGCACTTTGCCCGCCCAATGCCCGCGCATGCTATCGAGATTACCATTGCGAACCTGCTCCAGGCAGTGCTATGCCCATAGCATGGAGGGGTATCCAAATGAAATGTCTATCTGTTTCTGAAACCGCATCACCAGTGACCCTGTTTCTGTTCCTCGCCTTGTGCATGGCGCCGCTGCTGGCACTGGCCTCGCCCGGCCGGGCCCTTGCCGCCGAGCCCGCCGGCGTGGTGGCCACGCTGAAGGGCAAGGGATACGTCGTGCGCACCGGGAGTCTCGACCCGGTTGCCGTGGGAGACCATTTCTACCAGGGAGACACGCTCGTGACCTCGGAGCGGGGGACCATGGGCGTGACCTTCCGCGACGACACCACCATGGCCCTCGGCCCGGGCTCCAAGGTGCGCATCGACGAGTACGTCTTCGCCCCGGCGGACGGGCAGCTCGGCTTTGCCGCGCACATGCAGTCGGGCACGGCGCAGTTCATCAGCGGGCAGATGGCCAAGCTCGCGCCGGAGAAGATGTCCTTCTCCACCAATCTCATGACCGTCGGCATCCGGGGCACGCGCTTCCTCATCGACGCCGGGCAGGAGGGGAAGTAGCATGCGCAAGCCGACACTGCGCCGGATGATGCTCCCGCTGCTGGCGGTCTTGCTGCTGCTGGCGGCGGCCTGCGCCAAGCAGCCCGCCCCCGAACCCGAACCCGAACAGCCCCAGGCGGAGGCGCCCAGGGCCGCTGTGGTGCTCCTGGCGGAGGACGACGGCAGCCTCGGCCAGGTTACGGTGACCCTGCGGGGGAAGGCGGGCGGCGGCTCCGTGGTTCTTGGCCGCTCGGGCATGGGGGTCGTCCTCCAGCCGGACGGATCCCTGGCCAAGCCGTTCCAGTTCTCCACGCGGGAGCTGCGCGAGCGCTTCGGCCCGGTGCTGCAAGCCATGCCCCAGCCCCCGGAGCACTTCGTGCTCCACTTCCGGGGCAAGACCAACAAGCTCGACGCCTCCTCCACCAAGCTCCTGGCGGCCATCGCCAAGGCCTATGAGGGCCGCTCCTGCAAGGACATCAGCGTGGTGGGCCATACGGACACCGTGGGCGACCACGATTACAACATGATCGTCTCGTCGCGCCGGGCCGAGGCCGTGGCCAGCATGCTTGAGGAACGCGGCATCCCCAGGAAGGCCATGGAGATCACCTCGCACGGGGAAACCAACCCCCTGGTGCCCACCGGAGACGGCAAGGCCAACGCCATGAACAAGCGCGTGGAGGTCATCGTCCGCTGACGGACCCGGCGGGCCGTCGCCCTGCCGCAGCACTCAGAGGATGGCCTCCCCCGGGGCGCTCCCGGAGAGCAGCTCGGTGAGCACGCCGAGCCCCCGGCGCAGCTCGTCCGCATCCCTGGGCCCGGAAAGGGAGAGGCGCACGGCCTGGGCCGCGCCCCCCTGGCCCACGGCGAAGCTCTCGGCGGCGGCCACGGCCACGTCCTGGTCCAGGGCCGCCTGCACCAGCTCCATCCCGCGCCAGGGCTCGGGCAGCTCCAGCCAGAGGAAGTGCCCCCCCGGGCGGGCGTGCAGGGTGAGCCCGGCGAGCACCTCCCGGGCCAGCGTGTTGCGCGCCCGGGCCTCGGCCCGCTTGGCCTCCAGCACGCGCTCCGCCGTGGAGCCGAAGATCCACTCCGAGGCGATTTCGGCCATGAGCGGGGCGGTCATCCAGGTGGAGGCCATGAGCCCCCGGCGGAACCACGGCAGCCAGCGCCGGGGCGAGGCGAGGTAGCCCACGCGAAGCCCCCCGCAGAGCATCTTGGAGGTGGATACGATGAACGCCGTCTGCTCGGGCAGGCGCGCGGCCAGCGGCGGCAGGCCGTGGTCCACGGTGAGGCCGTAGGCGTCGTCCTCCACGATGCGCAGGCGGTGGCGCTGGGCCAGGTCGCAGAGGTGCTGGCGGCGGCTTTCGCAGAGGGTCGCGGTGGTGGGGTTGTGGCAGCCGGGCTGCACGTAGAGCCCGCGCAGCTCGGTGTGGCCGAGCAGCCGCTCCAGGGCGTCGGTGTCGAGCCCGCGTTCGTCCATGGGCAGGGGCACCAGCCGCAGCTGGAACTGCCGGGCGATGGTCTTGAGCGGCGGGTAGGTCAGGCACTCCACGCCCACGCGGTCCCCCGGGCGGAAGACCCCGGCCAGGGCCACGAGCATGGCGTGCTGGGCCCCGGAGCAGACGAGCACATGCTCCGGGCTCACCGCGAGGCCGTGGCGCGCCACCCAGGCCGCTCCCGCCTCCCTGTGGCGGAGGAGCCCCTCCGGGGTCTGGTAGCGCAGGAGTTGCTCCAGGTCCGCATTCCCGGCGAGGCGGGCCAGGGTCGGCCCCAATGCCGGGGAGAACGCCTCCAGGGGCAGGTTCATGCCCATCTCGATGATCCCCGAACCGCCCACCTCCACCCACTCCCGGCCCGGCTGCCCGGGCCGCCCGGCCACAAAGGTGCCGCGCCCGGTTTCCCCGCGCACCAGCCCGCGCCGCGCGGCCTCGGCGTAGCCGCGCGTCACGGTGCCCACGGTGACGCCCAGGCGCTCAGCCAGCTCGCGGTGCGTGGGCAGGGCGTCTCCCGGGGCGAGCATCCCCGCGCGGACGTCCCGGTGGATGGCGTCGGCTATGGCCATGTACCGCATGGCCGAGGGGTCGAGTCGTGGCTGCCACATTGTCATGATGACAATGAATACTTTGACAACCCAAGCGTGTCAAAATATATGCGGCACATGCGGGCACATCGCCCCGCCGGGACACAACATGCCGCACAACGCCAAAACCTCCTTCCTGCTCGGTGCGCGGGCCATTTCCCCCCTGGTGCTGGGGGTGGTGCCCTTCGGCCTGCTCTTCGGGGTGGTGGCCGCCAGCGCCGGGGCCCGCTGGGAGCACGCCCTGGGCATGTCCGTCATCGTCTTCGCCGGGGCCGCGCAGATCGCCGCGGCGCAGCTCCTGGCCACGGACGCGCCCCTGTGGATGGCCGTGGCCACGGCCCTGGTGGTCAACGCCCGCTTCGCCATGTACTCGGCCTCCCTGGCCCCGCACTTCTCGGTCGTGCCGCGAACGGCGCGCACCCTCCTGCCCTTCTTCCTCACGGACCAGTCCTACGCGGCCTGCACCGTGCGCTTCCTGGAGGAGGAGCGAAGCGGCAGCGAGCCCGTGAACCGCGCCTGGTACTACGCCGGAACGGCCGTGACCATGTACCCCGTGTGGCAGCTTTCCACCCTGCTGGGCGCGGCCGTGGGCGCGCAGGTGCCGCAGGAGCTGGAGCTCGAATTCGCCGCTCCGCTCACCTTCCTGGCCCTGCTCGTGCCCACGCTGAAGGACCGCCCCAGCCTGGCCGCGGCCGTGGTGGCCGGGGCGGTGTCCGTGCTGGCGCGCGGCCTGCCGCTCAACCTCTCGCTGCTGGCGGCGGCCTGCTCGGGCATCGCCACCGGAGCCCTGCTGGAGCTGCGGGCCGCGAAATCCGGAAGAGAGGGGGGCGGGCAATGAGCTTTTCCCCTTCCACCTGGTGGGCGGCGAGCGCGGCCATCGCCCTGGGCACGTACCTGACGCGCGCCTCGTTCGTGGTGCTGCTGGCCGGGCGGCGGGTGCCGCCCTGGGCCCGGCGCCTGCTGGCGTACATCCCCTGCTCCGTGCTGCCCGCGCTGGTGGTCCCGGCGGTGCTGCTGGCCCCGGGGGCGGAAGGCGCCCTGGCCGTGGATCCCCTCTCGCCCAAGGCCTTCGCCGCCGTGCTGGCCGCCCTGGTGGCCTGGCGGACGCGCAGCGTCCTCGGCACCATTCTCGTGGGCATGGGCGCGCTGCTCCTGCTGCGCCAGATCACGGGCTGAAACGCTCCTTGGCGGGGACAATCCCGAACAACAGGGGGACAATCCCCAGGGATGCGATCCGCAGGAGGTCAACCCCTCTTGGGCACTGGATTCCCGGAACGGAAAAGAGTACAGCTTGCGCATGGACATTTTGGAACTCCTCCAGGAGGGCGCGGACGAGGTCACCCTGCAGCGCTTCGTCTATTACGAACGCTACGCCTGGCTCGCCCTGTCCCACGATCCCGCCGCCGTCATCAACCTCGACGGCCACCTGGAGGACGTGAACACCAACTGGGAGTCCCTCACCGGACACCAGGCCGACGAGCTCCAGGAAACCTACCTCCTGGAATACATCCACTTCGACGACCGCGAGCGGGCCCTGGCCGAGATGCAGCGGCTGATCACCTCGGACCTCGGGTCCGACTCGGTGCTCTTCCGCTTCAAGTGCAAGGACGGCTCCTACAAGCGGGTCGTGTTCAACATCATCTTCTCCCCGGATCACAACGCCTACTTCTGCGTGGTGCGAGACGCCTCCGAGGAATCACGCGAAAAGCTGGAGCGCTACGCCTACCGCGACGCGCTCACCGGCCTGCACAACCGCCTCTCCCTGGAAGACTCCCTGCCCGTGACGCTCATCGCCGCGCGCGAAGGCGGCTGCCCGGTGTCGATCTTCTTCATCGACCTGGACGGCTTCAAGGAGGTCAACGACACCTTCGGCCACAAGGCGGGCGACACCCTGCTCATGCGCGCTGCCGCGCGCATGCAGAAGCTGGTGGAAGGCTGCGGCATGGTCTACCGCCTGGGCGGGGACGAGTTCGTCATCGTGCTCAACAACTGCTGCAGCCGCGTGGTGGCGCAGGCCCTGGCGGGCGACCTGGTGCGCAGGCTGAGCTCCCAGTATCTCA
>JBFWJM010000177.1:0-6917 GCA_050253205.1 Desulfovibrionaceae bacterium | reverse complement strand
CGGCCGAATTCCTGCAGGACATCGCGGACGAACTGCGGCACATACTCGACATTCTGGCCGGTGATCCGGCCGCTTCCCCCAAGGAGAGCGACGCATGAAGGCGATGAAGATAATACTGGGCGTGGTGGCCGCGCTGGTGGCACTGGTGGTGATCGGCCTGGTGGTCCTGGTGGCCGTGTTCGATCCCAACGACTACAAGGACTTCGCCGCCGGAAAGGTCCAGGAGGTCACGGGCCGGACCCTGACCTTCGAGGGCGACCTGGAGCTCAAGGTGTTCCCCTGGATCGCCATCAAGACGGGTGGGGTCTCCTTTGGCAATGCGCCCGGCTTCGGCGAGGAGCCCATGGTCAAGGTGGCCGGGGCCTCCGTGGGGCTGAAGCTGCTGCCCCTGCTCTCCGGCTCCGTGGAGGTGGGCGACGTGGCCGTGGACGGCCTCAAGCTCAACCTCATGAAGAACGCCGACGGCGTGACCAACTGGGACGACCTGACCAAGGGGAGCGGCGAGGCTGCCGAGTCCTCCGCGCAGGAGCAGGCCGCTACGGCTGATGCGGGGTCGTCGTTGAACGTTTCCGTGGGCGGGGTGAAGATCACCAACGCGGACGTTGTTTGGGACGACAGGCAGGCGGGCAAGCGGTTCGCCGTGTCCGGCGCGGAGGTGACCCTCGGCGCCCTGGCGCTTCCCAGGCCCTTCGATTTTTCCGTGCGGCTCACCGTGGCCTCCGCTGATCCGCAGGCCGAGGCGCGCATCGCCGCCCAGGGCCGCCTGGCCTACGACATGGAGACCAGGAAGCTCGGCCTGACAGGCCCCAGCGTCACCGTGGAGGCCTCGGGCGAGGCCGTTCCCGGCAAGCGCGCCGAGGTGGCCCTCTCCGCCGCGAGCCTTGATGCCGACCTCGCCCGGCAGGTGCTCTCCGTGCGCGAGCTGGCCCTCTCCGCCTACGGCGTGAACGTCACGGGCACGGTCACGGGCAAGAGCTTCCTCGACAACCCGACCCTGGCGGGAGACATGGCCGTGGCGCCCTTCAACCTCAAGGACACGCTCGGGCTGCTCGGCATCGCCGCGCCCGACACCGCAGACCCCCAGGCCCTCTCCAAGGTCTCCGCCGAGCTCAAGTTCAGCTACCTGCCCGATGCCTTTGACGCGCCCGAGACGACCATCCGCCTGGACGACACCACGGCCAGGGTGGCCGCCAAGGTCAGCGGGTTCGCCGCGCCGTCCTATTACCTGCGCGCCCGGGTGGACAAGCTCGACGCGGACCGCTACCTGCCACCCGCCACAGAGGAGGCTGCTGCGGAAACCCCCACGGAAAGCGCAGGGGACACGGCGCAGGAAACGGCCCCGGCCGCCGACGGCCCCTCCGAGGCCGAGAAGAGCGTGCTCGCCCTGCTGAAGACCCTCAAGGTGGACGCCGCCCTGGTCATGGACGCGCTCAAGATCAAGGGCATGGACATGACCGACGTGCAGGTGCGCGTGCTGGCCCGGGACGGCGTGCTGGAGGTCACCCCCGCGAGCCTGAAGATGTATCGCGGGGCCATCTCCACCAATACCCGCCTGGACGGCACGGGCCAGAGGCTGGCCACGGGCCTGGACCTGACCGTGGACGGCGTGGAGGCCGGAGACGCCATCCGCAGCTGGGTGGGGGACAAGGGCTTCGAGGGCACCGTGAACCTCAACACCACCAGGACCATCACCTTTCGCGGGCTCGACGAGCCCACCGCCACCAGGAGCCTGAACGGCGCCTTCGCCTTCCGCATCCTCGACGGCGTGTTCCCCGGCGTGGACCTGAAGGGCCTGCTCGGCGATGCCGACAAGCTCAAGCAGCAGCGCACCGGAACCCTGGAAGGCAGCCCCGAGGACCGCACCGAGTTCGGTGAGTTGACGGGCTCCGCCGTCATCAGCGAAGGCGTGCTCGCCAACCAGGACCTCTGCCTCAAGGCCCCGCACATCCGCGCCTCGGGCGAGGGCGTGGCCGACCTCGGCGGCAAGACCGTGGACTACCTCGTCACCGCCATGCTCATCCCCAACGCCCAGGGCCAGGGCGGCGTCTCCTGCGCGGACGCCTACGGCATCGGCATGCCCGTGCGCGTTTCCGGCAGCCTCATGGCCCCGAGCTTCGGCGTGGACGCGGCCGAGTTCCTGGCCATGGTGGCGCGCGGCCCGCTCAAGCTCGCCGGGGCCGGGTTCGACGCCCTGGGCTCCGCCCTCGGCACGGCCGTGGATGCCCCGGCCCAGATCCTCGACTCCGTGACCTCGGGCATCGGCTCGGTGATCGGCGGGGTTACGGGCGAGTCGTCGGGCGAGTCGTCGGGCGAGTCGACGGGCGGCGCAGAAGATTCCGAAGGCACCCCCAAGGCCACCCCAGGCAAGCAGGTGGAGGACGCCATCAAGGGCTTCGGCAAGCTGCTCGGGAACTAAATAATAATATGGGTGCGCTTGCCGGAGGCCGCCAGCTGCGCTCGGCATCTGCCCCCCCGGCGGCATTGCCGGGCGAAAGCCCCGGCTCGACGTGGCGCTGCCACGCCTGCGCCGTGTTTCCACCCGTCGTCTGGCCGGGGAAAACACCTGCGCGAGCTCGCTGTGGCGTCGTCTGTCCGTCGCATCCGGCAACCGCACCCGGCGGTTGCACCCGTGCTGATTGACGAACGAGGTTGTAGCCCGGGGGGCGGCGTTATTTTCTTTTCTTGTTGGTGACGGGAATGGGGCCCTTGGGGGGCTTCCCGGACTGCGCGGCCTTTGCGGACTGCGCGGCCTTTGCGGACTGCGCGGCCTTTGCGGGCTGGGCCGCCTTTGCCTGCTGGGCCGCCTTTGCCTGCTGGGCCGCCTTGGGCTGCTGTGCGGCGGCATTGCCCGCCGGGGCAGGGGAGATGAGCGCGCCCATGGCCTCGAAGCTCTCGTCCAAGGTGGCCTGTTCGCTGACGTCCTGCGTCAGGAAGTTGTTGATGGGGCCGATCATGGCCAGGGCCTGGTCGATCTCCGCGCTGGAGCCCTTCTGGTACGCGCCGATGTTGACCATGTCCTCCACGCGGCGGAACGTGGCCATGTGCGAGGTGAGCCTGCGGCCGAGCTGCACCGTCTCCGCCGGGCAGACGTCCGAGCGCAGGCGGCTCACGGACTTGAGCACGTCGATGCAGGGGTAGTGGCCCTGGTCCGCCAGCTCCCGCGTGAGCACGATGTGCCCGTCGAGGATGGAGCGGGTGGCGTCGGCGATGGGTTCGGTGAAGTCGTCGCCGTCCACCAGCACGGTGTAGATGCCCGTGATGGAGCCCGACTCGGACTTGCCCGCGCGCTCCAGGAGCTGGGGCAGGTGGGCGAAGACCGAGGGCGTGTACCCGCCTCGCGTGGGCGGCTCGCCCACGGCGAGCCCCACCTCGCGCCCGGCCATGCAGAACCGCGTCACCGAGTCCATCATCAGCAGCACATCCTTGCCCCTGTCGCGGAAATGTTCGGCTATGGCCGTGGCCGCGTACGCCGCGCGCATGCGGATGAGCGGGCTCTTGTCCGACGTGGCCACCACGAGCACGCTGCGGGCCATGCCCTCCTCGCCCAGGTCGCGCTGCATGAACTCCACCACCTCGCGGCCGCGCTCGCCCACCAGGGCGATGACGTTGACGTCCGCCTTGGTGTAGCGGGCCATCATGCCCAGCAGGGTGGACTTGCCCACGCCCGAGCCCGCCATGATGCCCACGCGCTGGCCCTTGCCGAGGGTCAAAAGGCCGTTCACCGCGCGCACGCCCACGTCCAGCGGGTCCTGGATGCGCGGGCGGTCCAGCGGGTTCGGGGGTTCGCGGTAGAGGGGGATCTGCGTCTCGGGGACGATGGGCCCGCCCTTGTCCATGGGCGTGCCGAAGGCGTCCACCGCGCGGCCGAGCAGGCCGTCGGAAAAGGGGATCAGCGGCGGGGAGGCGGCGCTCTTGATGAGCGAGCCGGGGCTGATGCCGCGCATGTCGCCATAGGGCATGAACAGGCAGGCACCGTCGCGGAAGCCCACCACCTCGGCGGGCACGCCCTCGGCATCGTTTTCGTCCGTATAGAGCCGGCAGACGGAGCCGAGCGGGGCGCGGATGCCCTGGCCCTCGGCGATGAGGCCCACCACCTTGGTGACCTTGCCGAAGGTGGCGCAGAGGTCGAGCCCGCCGATGAGCGCGGCGCAGCCGTCCGCCGAGAGGGGCATCAACCCTGCCCCTGGCCCTTGGCCGCCGCCTTCTGCTCCTGCTCGGTGGGCGGGTCCATGGAGAGCTGGTCGAGCAGGGCGGAGACGGCCGCCCAGCGGTCGTCCACGGTGTTCTGCGCGCGGGCGTCGGCGGTCTCGATGACCACCCCGGCGGTGATGGCGGGGTCGGCCTTGACGGACCACTTCTGGAGCTTGGGGTGCGCGGCCTGGGCCCGGGCCAGCAGGTTCTCGATGATTTCGTTGTCGCCCGGGGCGGTCTTGATGACGAACAACCGCTCGGACTCGATGCGCGCCACGGCTTCGTCCAGCAGGGTGCCGAGCATTTCCTGGCGGCGCTCGGCCATCTCGATGCCGAGGGTCTTTTCCACGGCCATGCGGATGAGCCGGAGGAAGTCCGCCCGGCGCGCGGCCCAGACCACGTCCGCCTGTTCCTGGATGGTGCGGATGACGTAGCCGAGGCCCTCGCCAAGGCTTTGCAGGTGCTGCTCCAGCTCCTGCTCGCCCGCGGCCAGGCCCTCGTTCATGCCGGTGTCGTGGGCGGAGGAGCGTATCCGGCGCGCCTCCTCCATGGCCTGCTGGATGATCTCCTTGGCCTTGGTCTTGGCCCGCTGGCGCACGCGGTCCATGAACTCCAGGTCCATGGCCTCGTCCCAGACGAGCTTGCGCTTGCCCTCCATCTCCTGGAGGGTCATCTCGTCCGGGCCGGGGGTGTCCATGCCCAGGAGCACGCGTCCCGTAAGGGCCTTGCCCTGCATGCCGTTGAGGGCCTTGCCCTGCGTGCCGCTAGATAAACTCATCGCCCCCACCTCTGCTGATGGCTATCTTGCCCTCGTCCTCCAGACGGCGGACGGTCTTGACGATATTCTGCTGCGCGGCCTCCACGTCGGAGAGCTTCACCGGGCCCATGATCTCCAGGTCCTCGCGGATCATGGTGGCGGCGCGCTCGGAGAGGTTGCCGAGGAACTTGCCCTTGAGGTCGTCGGAAGCGCCCTTGAGCGAGAGCGTGAGGTCCTCGTTGGAAACCTCCTTGAGCAACTCGCGGATGGAGCGGTCGTCGATGGCCTTGATGTCCTCGAACACGAACATGAGGTTGCGGATGTCCTCGGCCATCTGGGTGGATTCCTCCTCGATCTCGGAGAGGACCTCCTCCTCGGTGGCGCGGTCCACGGCGTTGAGGATCTCGGCCACGGCGTTGACCCCGCCGACCTTCTTGCCCTCCTTGCCGCCAATGGCGATGAGCTGGCTTTGCAGCACCTTGTCCACCTCCATGAGCATCTCCTCGGCCACGGCCTCCAGCTTGGCCAGGCGCATGAGCACCTCGGCGCGCACGCCGGACGGCAGGTTCTGGATGAGCTCTGCGGCCTGGTCGGGGTGCAGGTGGCCCATGATCAGCGCCAGTGTCTGCGGGTGCTCGTTGCGCAGTATCTGCGAGAGTATCTTGGGGCTCACGTTCTCCAGCTCCTGGAAGGGCGTGGGGCCCGTGTCCAGGTCGAGGGAGTCCATGATGTACTTGGCTGTTTCGGAGTCGAGGGTCTTGGTGAGCACGCGCTTCACGGTATCGGGCCCGCCCACGAGCAGCTCCGCCCCGTAGGCGAGCTGGTCGTTGAACTCCTTGAGCACGGCGAGCACCTCCTCCTTGGGTACGGATTCGGTCTCCAGCATGGCCTTGGAGATGGTGATGATCTCCTGGCGCTCCATGCGCTTGAAGGCCTCGCCGGTGAACTTGTCGCCCAGTGCGAGCAAGACGATGGCCGTCTTCTGCAATCCCGTGAAGGTGCCGGTAGCCACTTACGCCTCCTGCTTGGCCCAGGTCTTGAGCAGCCGCACTGCCTGGTCCATGTTGTCCTCGAAAAGCTGCAGCGCCAGATTCTTGGCGTTCTCCAGCCGCATGGAGGTGTCCAGGGCCTCCTCGTCCACCTCGGATTCGTCGAGGGCGAGGCGGGCATCGCCGCCGGGCAGCCCGGCCACCTCAGAGAGATCCTGCTCCTGCACCCGGGGGCGGATGAGCGCCATGACCACGGGGCGGACCACCAGGATCAGGAAGAGGAAGATCAGCAGGCCGTTGAGGAACGGCTTGCCGAGCCGCATGGCGTATTCCAGCATGGTGCGCATGAGCGACTGGGAGTCCGTGCCGTCCGGCTCGCCGAAGGAGATGTTGGAAATCTCCACCAGGTCCGCCCGGGCGTCGTCGAAGCCGATGGCCGACTTGACCAGGCGCTCGTACTCGGCGAGTTCCTCGGCGCTGCGGGGCACATAGACCAGCTCCCCGGTGTCCGCGTTCTCGTTATACGTGCCGTCCACGAGAACCGCAACCGAGATGCGCTTGAGCTCGCCCACGGGGGAGACGATGTTGTGCTCCTCTCGGTTGATCTCGAAGTTGGAGGTGCGGGTCTCCATGGTGGAGTCCTGGGTGGACTGGGTGCCGGTGAAGCCGTCGCCCCGGAAGTTCGCCTCGGGCACGCCGCCGTCGAGGTTGGCGCGGCCCTGGGTGGTCTGCTCGCTTCGGGTCTCGCTGCGCAGCACGGTGGCGTCCGGGTCGTAGAGTTCCTTGTGGATGGTCTTCTGGGAGAAATCGAGCTCGGCGTTGACCCGGGCGATGACCTTGCCGGGGCCCACGGCTGGCATGAGCAGTTCCTGGATGCGCCGTTCGATGTTGCGCTCCATGGAGCTCTTGTATTCCACCTGCGTGGCGGACATGCCCACCACGCCTTCCTCCTCGTTGGGCTCATAAAGCGGCTGGCCGTT